>JBFLYF010000075.1:0-11689 GCA_040756795.1 Pseudomonadota bacterium | reverse complement strand
GGGGCCGACCGGCACGCCGACCGAGATCCCGGCAGGCGAGACGGTGATCCTGTGCGGCGGCGGCCTGGGCAACGCGGTGCTGTTCTCGATCGGCGCCGCGCTGCGCGCCGCCGGCTCGAAGGTGCTCTACTTCGCCGGCTACAAGCGGGTCCAGGACCGCTACAAGGTCGCCGACATCGAGGCCGCCGCGGACGTCGTCGTCTGGTGCTGCGACGAGGAGCCGGGGTTCGAGCCGGCGCGGCCGCAGGACCGGCGCTTCATCGGCAACCTCGTGCAGGCGATGGACGCCTATGCCGAGGGCCGTCTCGGCACTCCCGCGATCCGCCTGGAGGACGCCGACCGCCTGATCGCGATCGGCTCGGACCGCATGATGGCGGCGGTGGCGCGCGCGCGGCACGAGGTCCTCAAGGACCACCTCAAGCCGCAGCACTTCGCCATCGGCTCGATCAACTCGCCGATGCAGTGCATGATGAAGGAGATCTGCGCGCAGTGCCTGCAGCCGCACCGCGATCCCGCGAGCGGCGAGACCAGCTACGTGTTCTCCTGCTTCAACCAGGACCAGCCGCTCGACCGCGTCGATTTCAAGGTGCTGAACGAGCGCCTGAAGCAGAACTCGCTCGCCGAGAAGCTCACCGCGCGCTGGCTGCGCCACTGCCTGCCGGAAGCGAAACAGCTTCGCCGCTTCGTCTAGGCGCGCCGGAGGTTACTCAGTTTCCAAATACCTTCGTGAAGTGATACTCAAGGAAGCGTTTGTCGGGATGAAACTTCTCTGGCAACGCAATCATCCGATCCTCTAACGCCAGGAGGCTCGACGCCAGAAACGGATCTCGCTTCGCCGCCTTCAGGCGCCTCGACACTATAATCCGATAGTCGGGTCGGACGGAAATCAAACCACGATCGAACGCTCGGTCATGGAGCGTCGAGAGCGAAAGCCCGTTTCGCGGATTGAGCCGATTCGAACGGTCGATCTTCCAAGGCACTATGTGACTGGCATTGAGAAGGCTGGGCACGGCGAGGCCGCTCATGCAGCAGCGTCCCTGGTAACTGCTGACGACGGTATCACGAAAGAACGACTGCTTCGTACGCACCTCGACGAACGCTCGCCTTGCTTCCGCCCCGAAGTCTTGGAGCCTCTCTTCCAGCTCTTCGCTGTCACTTCGCTTTTGATTGACGGAAGGCTCAAGGATTCTCGAACTCTCGACCGCCACACGATCCCAGTTCGCGTGAAATTCGTCCCAAATCTGCTTGTCGGCAGCCGAGGCATTTCCCAGGCCCTTGCGCCCGGAGGCGATGATCGCCGGATCAAGGCTAGCGAAGTTCACCAACTTCATCGCAAGGGACGAAGGCGTCCGCTCAATTCGTTTCGCAACTTCCACGATCTCGGGATTCCCCCTGTGCATCTTTCCAAACTGGGTTTTGCAATAGAGCGCGAACGCCACTACCAGTTGTTCGCGTGTCCAGCGGCGCCCCTCGCCCGTCATATAGACCTTTCCCGGCAGGACCGGTGTCAGGCTGCTTTCATGACCGTAACTTCACGATCGAGCCTGTCCGCCATCTCGTCCTTCGCGATCTCGAGGTCGTAGTGCGACTGCAGGTTCATCCAGAACTGCGCTTCCATCCCGAAAAACTTCCCGAGCCGTAGAGCGGTATCCGCCGTGATGGAGCGCTTGCCCTGGACGATTTCGTTGATGCGGCGCGGGGGCACGCCGATGCCTTTGGCGAGGCGGTACTGCGTAATCGCAAGCCCCTTGAGAAAGTCCTCGGCAAGCACGACGCCCGGATGGACTGGCTCGAATTTGCGCTTGGTCATGTCTTTCTCCGTCAGTGGTAGTCCACGATCTCGACCGCGTACGCGTCGCCGTCTCTCCACACGAAACAGATGCGCCATTGATCGTTGATGCGGATGCTGTGCTGCCCTGCCCGATCGCCCTTCAACCCCTCCAGCCGGTTACCGGGCGGCACGCGGAGCGTTTCCAACCGCGTGGCTGCGTGCAGCTGCGCCAGCTTGCGCCACGCCACCGCATGCAGCGCAGGCGGCAGGCGCCGCACATATTCCCGCGCGAACAGCCGGGCCGTGTCCCTGTCCGCGAAGGACTTGATCACGCGCGGATAGTAACGCCGAACGTTAATACCTGCAACCCCGGCGTTGACAGGACAGGCCTGCTGCGCTAGAGTGATGTATAGGACTTATATAACTATTATATAGTATGGCCAAAACGAAGATTCGGACTTTCTCGGCGACGCCGCGCGACCTCGCGATGCTCGAGGCGGTGGCCAGGTACCACGGCCTGAACAAGAGCGCGACCCTCGCGAGCCTGGTGCGCAGGGAGTTCTGGAGGGTGTTCCCCGGCGGGACGGAGAGAATCAAGCCGGACCGCGGGGCCAAGGTGGAGGGGGAAGCATGAGAACACTGATCCTCGCCGTCTCCCTGCTTGTTTCCGGCCCCCTTTTCGCCCAGCCGATCCGGATCGGCGAGCTGAACAGCTACAAGATGTTCCCGGCCTTCCTCGAGCCCTACAGGAAGGGCATGGAGCTCGCGCTGGAGGAGATCAACGCCGCGGGCGGCGTCGCCGGCAGGAAGCTCGAGCTCGTGGTGCGCGACGACGGCGGCAACCCGGGGGACGCGGTGCGCGTCGCCGAGGAGCTGGTGACGCGCGAGCAGGTGAACCTGCTGATGGGCACTTTCGCCTCGCATGTCGGCCTCGCGGTGTCGAACTTCGCCAAGCAGCGCAGGGTGCTGTTTCTCGCCTCTGAGCCGCTCACCGACAAGATCGTGTGGGAGAACGGCAACCGCTACACGTTTCGCCTCCGGCCCTCGACCTACATGCAGACGGCGATGCTGGTGCCCGAGGCGGCCAAGCTGAAGAAGAAGCGCTGGGCGATCGTCTACCCGAACTACGAGTACGGCCAGTCGGCGACCGCCTCGTTCAAGAAGCTTCTCAAGCAGGCGCAGCCCGATGTCGAGTTCGTAGCCGAGCAGGCCCCGCCGCTCGGCAAGATCGACGCCGGCGCGGTGGTGCAGGCGCTGGCGGATGCGAGGCCGGACGCGATCTTTTCCTCGCTCTTCGCCGCCGATCTGCAGAAGTTCGTGCGCGAGGGCAACACGCGCGGCCTGTTCAGGAGCGCGGTGGTGTTCAACCTGCTCGCCGGCGAGCCCGAGTACCTCGACCCGCTGAAGGACGAGACGCCCGAAGGCTGGTGGGTCACCGGCTACCCCTGGAGCGAGATCAGGACCCCGGAGCACCGCAAGTTCCTCGACGCCTACCGCAAGCGCTGGCAGGACTATCCGCGCCAGGGCTCGGTGGTCGGCTATACCGTGGTCCACGCGGCGGCCGCGGCGATGCGCAAGGCGAAGTCCGCCGGCACCGAGCAGCTGATCGAGGCGTTCAAAGGGCTCGAAATGCCTTCGCCTTTCGGCCCCATCGTCTGGCGCGCGCTCGACCACCAGTCCACGATGGGCGCCTACGTCGGCCAGCTCACCAAAAGAGGCGGCCAGGGCGCCATGACCAACTGGCGCTTCGCCGACGGCGGGCAATTCCTGCCGCCCTATGAAGAAGTGAGGATCCTGAGGAAAGAGTAGCTGTTTCAATGAGTTCCTCGTCTGTCCTCATCCAGTTTCTGAATGGACTGGCGAGCGCCTCGTCGCTCTTCCTGGTCGCCGCGGGGCTGTCGCTCATCTTCGGCGTCACCCGCATCGTCAATTTCGCGCACGGCTCGCTGTACATGCTCGGCATGTACCTCGCGGTCTGGCTGTCCGCGCGCGTGGGCTTCTGGGCCGCCGTGCCGCTCGCGGCGCTGGCGGTGGGCGTTCTCGGATCGGCCATCGAGTACGGCCTGCTGAGGAGGATCTACAAGGCTCCCGAGCTGCTGCAGCTGCTGGCCACCTTCGCGCTGGTTCTCATCGTCAAGGATGCGGCGCTCTGGCTGTGGGGGCCCGAGGACCTGCTCGGGCCGCGCGCCCCGGGGTTCGCCGGGGCGGTGCAGATCGCCGGCCGGGCGTTTCCCGCCTACGACCTGCTGCTGATCTTCCTCGGCCCCCTGGTCCTGATCCTGCTGAAGCTGCTGCTGGAGAAGACGCGTTGGGGAATCCTGGTGCGCGCCGCCACCGCTGACCGCGAGATGGCGGATGCGCTCGGCATCGATCAGCGGCGGCTGTTCACGAGCGTCTTCGCGCTCGGCGCGCTGCTCGCCGGGCTGGGCGGCGCGCTCGACATTCCGCGCGAGCCCGCGAACCTGAACATGGATCTCGCCGTGATCTCGGATGCGTTCGTGGTGGTGGTGCTGGGCGGCCTGGGCTCGATCCCCGGCGCCTTCCTCGCCGCGCTGCTGATCGCCGAGGTCAAGGCCTTCTGCATCGGCCTGGGGCTTTCCGAGGCGACGCTCGTCATCGAGTTCGTGGTCATGGCCGCGGTGCTGGTCGCGCGGCCCTGGGGCCTGCTGGGAAGGGCGCCCGCCGCCGCGCGCGGCCCGGCGGCGGCCGAGCCGCCGCTCGCGCCCCCGGGGCGCAAGCTCCTCGCCGCCGGCGCGGCGCTGCTCGCGCTGCTCGCGCTCGCGCCGCTCGGCGCCTCCGGCTACGCGCTGGTGCTGCTCACCGACATGCTGGTGTTCGCCCTTTTCGCGGCGAGCCTGCACTTCATCGTAGGGCCGGCGGGCCTGTATTCCTTCGGCCACGCGGCGTATTTCGGCCTCGGCGCCTATGCCGCGGGCATCCTCGTGCTCCAGGCGAAGCTGCCGATGGAGCTTGCGCTCGCGCTCGCGCCGCTCGCCGCGGCCGCCGGCGCGCTCGTCTTCGGCTGGTTCTGCGTGCGCCTCTCGGGCGTCTACGCCGCGATGCTCACCCTCGCCTTCGCCCAGATCGCCTGGTCCGCGGCGTACCAGTGGGACGCGCTCACCGGCGGCTCGAACGGCCTGGTGGGGGTGTGGCCGTCGGAGGCGCTCTCCTCGAGGACCGCGTTCTACCATCTCGCGCTCGCTTGCTGCGGGGTGGCGATCGCTTTCCTCTGGCGCGCGGTACACGCGCCGCTCGGCTACGCGATGCGCGCGGCGCGCGACTCCGCCCTGCGCGCGGAGGCGATCGGCCTCGACGTGCGCGGCCTGCAATGGGCCGCGTTCGCGATCGCCGGGCTCGCCGCCGGGATCGCCGGCGCGCTCTACGCCTTCTCCAAGGGCTCGATCTCGCCCGACACCATGGCGATCCCGCGCTCGGTCGACGCCCTCGCGATGGTGCTGCTCGGCGGCATCCAGACGCTCACCGGACCGGTGTGGGGCGGCGCGCTCTTCACCTGGCTGCAGGACGCGGCGGCGCGCAACTTCGACTACTGGCGCGCGGCCGTCGGGGTCACGGTCCTGCTCCTCGTCGTCGCGGCTCCCGGAGGACTGGGCTCGATCCTGCGGAGGCGGGCGTGAGCACCCTCGAGCTGAGGAACCTCTCCAAGGCGTTCGGCGGCGTGCGCGCGCTCGCCGGCGTGAGCTTCTCGCTGTCCGGAGGCGAGCTGCTCGCGCTGATCGGGCCGAACGGCGCCGGCAAGAGCACCTGCTTCAACCTGATCGGCGGCCAGCTGCGCCCCGACGCGGGCGAGATCTTCTTCGACGGCAAGCCGATCCACGGGCTCGCGCCGCGGCGCCTGTTTCATCTGGGGATCGGCCGCACCTTCCAGGTCGCGGCCGCGTTCGGCTCGCTGAGCGTGCGCGAAAACATCGAGGTCGCGTTGCGCTCCCGCCAAGGAAGGTCTTTTTCCCTTTTTCAAGCCGGAAATCCGGATCGAACGAAGGAACTCCTGGAAAGGGTCGGCCTGCTCGAGCAGGCGCAGCGGCCCTGCGCCCTGCTCGCCTACGGTGACCTGAAGCGCGTCGAGCTCGCGCTCGCGCTCGCCGGGCGCCCGCGCCTGCTGCTGATGGACGAGCCCACCGCCGGCATGGCGAGCGAGGAGCGCGGCGAGCTGATGCGGCTCGTCGGGAGCCTCGCGCGCGGCGAAGGTATCGCGGTGCTGTTCACCGAGCACGACATGGACGTCGTGTTCGGGCACGCCGATCGCGTCCTGGTGCTCTCCGAGGGCGCGCTGATCGCGCAGGGCACGCCCGCCGCGGTGCGCGCCGACGCGCGCGTGCGGCGCGTCTACCTCGGCGACGAGCTCGCCGATGCTTGAGCTGAGGAAAGTCAACGCCGCCTACGGCCGCGCGCAGGTGCTGTTCGACCTCGACCTCGAGCTGCGCGCCGGCGAGGCGCTCGTCCTGCTCGGCCGCAACGGAGCCGGGAAGAGCACGGCCCTGAAGGCCGCGATGGGTTTGATCCCGGTTTCTTCGGGGGAAGTGATCTTCCAGAGCAAACCCATTACGAAGCTCGAGCCCTTCCGCATTGCCCGGCTCGGGCTGGGCTACGTCCCGGAGGACCGCCGCATCTTCGGCGATCTCACGGTGGCGGAGAACCTCGAGGCCGGGCGCCAGCCGCCGCGCGACGGCGCGCCGCGCTGGAGCGCGGAGCGCGTCTTCGAACTCTTTCCCAGCCTCGGCCGCATGCCCGCGCGCCGCGCGAGCGACATGTCCGGGGGCGAGCAGCAGATGCTCGCCATCGGGCGCACGCTCATGGGCAACCCGGGCGCCATGCTGCTCGACGAGCCGTTCGAAGGCCTCGCGCCGCTTGTCGCCGAGGCGATCGTGCGCACCATCGCGGAGCTGAAGCGCGAAGGCCTCGCGCTGCTGCTCTCCGACCAGCACCCGCGCCGCCTGCGCAGGTTCGCCGACCGTGCCTGCATCATCGAGAAGGGCCGCCTGCGCTACTCGGGAACGATGACCGCGCTCGACGCCGACCCGGGCTTGCGCGAACGCTTTCTTTCTGTCTAAGCAGCAACGGCCTCTGAAGCAAGACCCACGGCTTCGTATTCGGCGCGCGAGGGCACGTCGGGCGCCACGTGCATCACGCCGCGCGCGAGCTCCATGATGACGGAGGCGACCGACTCGATGCGCGCCGGCTCCGGCAGCGACGCATCGGGCTTGCGGCAGATCGAGAGCAGCCCCTGCGACTCGTCGCGCAGCAGGCGCTTCAGGTCCTCGATGCCGTGCTTCGGCCGCGCCGCGGCATGGCGGCGCGCGCATTCCAGGCGCGGCAGCGTAGAGAGGTTTTCCGCGAGCAGCGCCTGCCAGCCCGCCGCCTCCGGATCGAGGAAATGGTTGGTGTGGCAGAGCGTCGCGCCGTCGCCGCGCACGACGCGCAGGCCCTGCGGCGAGAATTCGAGGGCCGCCGCGTCGCCCCCGCGGTCGGCGCAGAGGATGTTGGAGGAGCCGCCGAAGGCAAGCCCCGAGGCGAAGGCGACCGCCTCGCGCACGCTCGCGCGCTCGAGCAGCGCGCGCAGCAGCACGTGCACCGGGACGCCGGCGCGCGCGCCGTCGAACTTCGAGCGCAGGATGTTGAGGCAGACGCCGAAGCCGCGCCGGTTCAGGCCGATCTTGGCGAGCATGCCCGCCTCGGTGAGCGTGAGGGTTTCGTCCTTGCAGCGCAGGAGGACGAGCGCCTCGCGCTGCGCGCCCACCCAGTCCCAGTTCTGCGCCAGCAGCGTGCCGCCGCTCGCGCTCGCGGCCGCGCTCACCGCGATCGCGGTGCATTCGCCGCGGTCGCCGCCCGCGAGGTAGGAAGGCGGCAGGATCTCGGTGCGCGCGTTCAGCGCCAGGATCTCCTCCGCGCGCCGCCCCGCGCCGCGCGCGATGCCCTCGATCTCCTCCAGCAGCGCGGCGTCGAAATTGCCGATGACGTCCCGGTAGGCCGCGCCGCGGCGCTGCGCTTCGCTCCAGGGCATGCCGCAGAACTCGAACAGGCTCGCGTAGCTGGCGAGCGAGCGCTCCACGCGCGAGCGAGCGCGCTCGCCGTGCGCGCGCCCGCGCTCGTGCGGCGAGCCTTGCAGGTCAATGACCGGGAACATGCCGCAATCCTAGCGCCTGTCCGGCCAGCGTGCCTTCCACGCAGGTCACCGCCTCGCCGCCGATCTGGATGCCGTCCGCGTCGATCCGCACGGACACCCTGCCGTCTCGCCCGAGCTGCATGCCCTGGCGCGCGGTGTAGGCGCGCTCCGGCCTGCCGCAATGCCTGAAATAGGCGGCGACGCTGATGTTGCCGCTGCCGCAGACCGGGTCTTCCGCGACGCCGTGCGCGGGCGCAAAAGAACGCACGTGGATCGCCGACTCGCCGTCGCTCGACTTGCCGAACACGGTCACACCCGTGGCACCGGCTGCATCCGTGATCTTGCCTAGAGCAGCCATGTCGGGACGCAGGTTGCCTACGATTTCCGCATCGCCGAGTTCGGCCACGATCCAGACCGGGCCCACGTCGACGACCAGGGGCCGTGCGATCGCCCTGCCGCCGAGCGATTTTTCCAGATCCGGAATCCGTGCCGGATCCAGGCTCGAGACCGACGTCGAGGGGGCCTTCAGCCAGATCGTCCCCCCGTTCGGGACGAGCTCTACGATCCCTGCACCGCATTCCTGCCGCAGCCGCGCCCCGCCCGCCTTGACGATCCCCGCCTCGAGCACCGCATGCGCGCTACCGATCGTGGGATGCCCGGCGAAGGGCAGCTCCGCGCGCGGCGTAAAAATGCGCAGCCGGTAGTCCGCCGCGGGAGACGAAGGCGGCAGCACGAAAGTCGTTTCCGAAAGATTGGTCCACGCGGCGATGCGCTGCATCTGCTCGTCGGCAAGGGCCGAGCCATCGAGCACGACGGCCACCGGGTTGCCGCGGAACGGCACGCTCGTGAAGACGTCGACCTGCCTGAAGCGCAGCCCCTTCAACCGTTCCTCCGCACGAATTCCGCCGCGCGCTCGCCGATCATGATGCAGGGCGCGTTGGTGTTGCCGCCGACGAGCGTCGGCATGACCGACGCATCCGCGACATAAAGGTTGTCCATGCCATGAACCTTCAACGTGGGATCGACCACCGCGTCGGTTCCCGTGCCCATGCGGCAGGTGCCCGCCGGGTGATAGATGGTATCGGCGCGCTGGCGGATGTGAAGCAGCAGATCGTCGCCGCTTTTCGCCTCCGCCGTGTAGATTTCCCTTGGATTGAACGAAGAAAACACCGAAGAGCCCATGATGCTGCGCCCCAGCTTCACGCCGCGCAGGAGCGTCGCGGTATCCTCCTCGCAGCCGAGGAAGTTCGGATCGATGCGCGGCGCGGCGAGCGGGTCGGCGCTCGCGAGCGACACGCTGCCGCGGCTCCTGGGCCGCAGCACGCAGACGTGCAGCGAATAGCCATGGCCCCAATGCGGCTTTCTCGCGTGATCGTCGACCAGGGCGACCACGAAATGCAGCTGGATATCAGGCCGCCGCGCCGCCGGATCCAGGCGCAGGAAGCCGCCCGCCTCGGCGAAGTTGCTCGTCAGCATGCCGCGCCGCTCGCGCCGCCAGCGCCCGATCTCGCGCACGAGGCGCAGCGCGCCCGCCGCGGAGAACCCGACCAGCTCGGTCGAGTCGACCTTGTAGAGCAGGATGAAATCCAAGTGGTCCTGCAGGTTCCGGCCCACGCCCGGGAGATCCCGAACCACGCCGATGCCGTGGCGCTCGAGCTCCTCGGCCGGACCGACCCCCGAGAGCATCAGGAGCTGCGGCGATTGAAACGCGCCCGCACAGAGGATAACGCTGCGTTTCGCTCTTACGAAAGATCGATTTTCAAGTTCTACCCCGGAAGCGCGTAACCCCTCGAGCCGCACTTTCGTCGCCCGGTTGTTCGTGAGAATCTCGAGATTGCTCCTCCTCCTGACCTCCGGTGTCAGATAGGCGGCCGCCGCGGAGCAGCGCTCGCCGTCTTTCTGCGTCACCTGGTACCAGCCCACGCCTTCCTGCTCGGCGCCGTTGAAGTCGGGGTTGCGCGCGAGGCCCGCCTGCTCGCAGGCCTCGAGGAACCTGGCGGCGAACGGGTTCGGGCTGCGCAGGTCGGCGACGTTGAGCGGCCCGTCGGTGCCGTGCAGCGCGTCGCGCAGCCGCTCGTTCGCCTCCGCGCGCTTGAAGTACGGCAGCACATCCTGCCAGCCCCAGCCGCGGCAGCCGGCGGCCGCCCAGTCGTCGTAATCGGACGGATGGCCGCGCATGTAGATCATGGCGTTGATGGCGGAGGAGCCGCCGAGCATGCGGCCGCGCGGCTGGTAGCCGCGCCGCCCGTTCAGGCCCGCTTGCGGCTCGGTCTCGAAGGCCCAGTTTCTCCAGCGCGTCGGCGCGAACAGCGCCGCGCCGAGCGGCACGCGGCACAGCACGTTGTCGTCCGGCGGCCCCGCCTCGATCAGGCAGACGTGCGCCGCCGGGTCGTCGGACAGGCGCCGCGCGAGGACGCAGCCCGCCGAGCCGCCCCCGACGACGACGAAATCCGCCTCGCTCACAGCGCTTTCGCGCGCTCGCGCAGGACGTACTTCTGGATCTTGCCGGTGGCGGTGGTGGGCAGCGGGCCGAAGACGACCTTCTTCGGCACCTTGAAGCGCGCGAGCGTGCCGCGGCAGTGCTCGATCATCTGGGCTTCGGTCACTTCCATGCCCGGTTTCAACTGGACGAACGCGCAAGGCGCTTCACCCCATTTCTCGTCGGGGCGCGCCACCACCGCGGCGAGCTGGGTCGCGGGGTGCTTGTAGAGCGCGATCTCGACCTCGACCGAGGAGATGTTCTCGCCGCCCGAGATGATGATGTCCTTCTTGCGGTCCTTGATCTCCACGTAGTTGCTCGGGTGCCAGACCGCGAGGTCGCCGGTGTGCATCCAGCCGCCGTGGAAAGCCTCGCGCGTCGCCTTCTCGTCCTTGAGATAGCCGAGCATGACGGTGTTGCCCTGCACCAGGATCTCGCCCATCGAGCTGCCGTCCTTCGGCACCGGCTTGCAGCTCACCGGGTCGGCGACGATGTGCCCTTCCACCACCTGGTAGCGCACCCCCTGCTTCGCCATCTCGCCGTATTTTTCTTCCTCGGAGAGTTTTTCCCAGCCTTCCTGCGAGGCGCAGAAGGTGGAGGGTCCCTGAAGCTCGGTCATGCCGTAGATGTGCAGGACCTTGAAGCCGAGCTCCTCCATCGCCTTGATCACCTTCGCCGGCGGCGGCGAGCCGCCCGTCATGATATGCACCGGGTGCGCGAACCTGCGCCGCTGCTCGGCCGGCGCCGCGATCAGCATGCCGAGCACCGTGGGCGCGCCGCACATGTGCGTCACGCCGTGCTCCACGATCATGGGGAAGATCACGGCCGGATCCACCGCGCGCAGGCAGACGTGCGTGCCGCACATCGCCACCACCGACCACGGATAGCACCAGCCGTTGCAATGGAACATCGGCAGGGTCCAGAGGTAGACGGGCCTTGCCGGCATCGCCCAGGCCGTGATGTTGCCCAGCGACTCGAGGAACGTGCCGCGATGGTGGTAGACCACGCCTTTCGGCCGGCCGGTCGTGCCCGAGGTGTAGTTGAGCGCGATCGGGCCGCACTCGTCCTGCGGCAGCATCCACTCGAAATCCGCGTCCCCGGTCTCGAGGAAAGCCTCGTACTCGACGCTGCCCAGGCGCTCACCGGGACCGGTGTAGAGCGGGTCGTCGATCTCAACCACAAGGATCTTCCGCTTCAATGCCTTCAAGGCAGGACCGACCACCCCCGCGAAAACCCGGTCGGTCAGGAGCACCTTCGCTTCGCTGTGCTCGAGAATGTAGGCGACCGTGTCGGCGTCGAGCCGCGTGTTGATGGTGTT
>JBFLYF010000074.1:0-11702 GCA_040756795.1 Pseudomonadota bacterium | reverse complement strand
AGGCTCCACCGCCCTCTCGAAACTCCGCATCCTCGACCTGACGCGCGTGCGCGCGGGTCCGACCTGCGTGCGCCATTTCGCCGACTTCGGCGCCGACGTGATCAAGATCGAGACGACGCAGCCCGAGGACATGGGCGGGCCGCGCGAGGGCCCCGATTTCCAGAACCTGCACCGCAACAAGCGCTCGATGACGCTCGATCTCAAGGCGCCGCAGGGCAGGGAGATCTTCCTGCGCCTGGTGAAGAACGCCGACGTCGTGGTGGAGAACTTCCGCCCGGACGTGAAGCAGCGCCTCGGCATCGACTACGAGTCGCTGAGGAAGGTCAACAAGCGCGTGATCCTCGCCAGCATCTCCGGCTTCGGCCAGGACGGCCCTTACCGCGCGCGGCCGGGCTTCGACCAGATCGCGCAGGGGCTCTCCGGGATCATGTCGGTGACCGGGCGCCCCGGCGAAGGCCCGATGCGCGTGGGCTGCGCCGTGGCCGATGTCGGCGCGGGGTTGCTCGCCGCGCTCGGCGTGCTGACCGCGCTCGTGGAACGCGAGCAATCGGGCGAAGGCCAGTGGGTGCAGTCGAACCTGCTGCAGGCGGGCATCCAGCTGCTCGACTTCCAGGCCGCGCGCTACACGATGCAGGGCGAGGTGCCGGCGCAGGTGGGCAACGACCACCCCACCAGCATGCCGACCTCGGCCTACAGGACCGCCGACGGCTACATGAACGTCGCCGCCACCGGCACGAAGATGTGGCAGCGCGTGTGCGACGCGATCGGGCGGCCCGAGCTCTTCGAGCACCCCGATTTCAGGACCGCCGAGGGCCGCGCCGCCAACCGCAAGGCGCTCAACGACGAGCTCAACAAGGGCTTCGCGAAGAAGACGAGCGCCGAATGGGTCGAGATCCTCAACCGGGGCGGCGTGCCCTGCGGTCCGATCTACACCATGGACAAGGTGTTCTCGGACCCGCAGGTGCAGCACGTCCAGGCGGCGGCCGAGGTCGAGAGCAAGGCGCTCGGCAGGAAGCTGCGCCTCATCAACCAGCCGGTGAAGCTCTCGCGCACGCCGGCGAAGCTCGTCACCGCGACGCCGGAGCGCGGCGAGCACACCGACGAGATTCTTCTTGAGGCGGGTTTCAGTTCCGAAGACATAAGACAGTTCAAGAGCGAAGGAATCGTCTGATGGCCGAATTGAAGACCAGCATCGATGGCGCGGTCGCGACCGTCGTCTTTTCAAACCCGCCGCGCAGGAACGCGATGACCTTCGACATGTGGAACGCGGTGCCGAAGACGATCGCCGAGCTGGACGCGAACCCGGCGGTGCGCGTCATCGTCTGCAGGGGCGACGGCGACAAGGCGTTCATCTCCGGCGCCGACATCTCGCAGTTCGAGAAGCTGCGCGGCACGGTCGAGGCGCAGTTCGAGTACAACAAGGCGGTCGAGCAGGCCTATGCTGCGCCGATGAAGGCCGCGAAGCCCGTGATCGCCAGCATCCGCGGCATCTGCATCGGCGGCGGCCTGGGTTTCGCCGCGGCCTGCGACCTGCGCATCGCCGCGGAGGACGCGGTGTTCCGCATGCCCGCGGCGCGGCTCGGCCTGGGCTACAGCCCCGCGGGCGTGCGCCGCTTCATGAACGTGCTCGGCGTGGCGAACACGATGGAGATCTTCTTCACGGCGAAGAAATTCGACGCCAGCGACGCGCTGCGCATGGGCTTCGTGAGCAGGGTCGTGCCCGTGGCGGAGCTGGCGGCAGCGACCGCCGAGCTCTGCGGCATGATCGCCGAGAACGCGCCGCTCACCGTGGCGGCGGCGAAGTTCGCCGCGCAGCAGGCGCTCAAGGACCCCGCCGAGCGCGACATGGCGGAGGCGGTGAAGATGGTCGAGGCCTGCTTCGCGAGCGAGGACCACAAGGAAGGCCGCAAGGCGTTCATGGAGAAGCGCACACCGAAGTTCGTGGGGAGATAGCGCATGGACAGGATCGCAATCGTCACCGGCGCGGGCAGCGGCGTAGGCAAGGCCGCGGCGCTCGCGCTGCTCAGGGACGGCTACCGGGTCGCGCTCGCGGGGCGGCGCAAGGACGTGCTCGAGAAGACGGCGCAGGAATCCGGCGCCGGCGCGCGCGCGCTCGTCGTGCCGACCGACGTGGCGAAAGCGGAATCGGTCAGGCAGCTTTTCGCCGCCGTGAAGCAGAAGTGGGGGCGCGTCGACGTGCTGTTCAACAACGCCGGCGTCAACGCGCCGGGCGTGTCGCTCGAGGAGCTGCCGCTCGAGAAGTGGCAGTACGTGGTCGACATCAACCTCACCGGCATGTTCCTGTGCATGCAGGAGGCCTTCCGCGTGATGAAGGACCAGAGCCCGCGCGGAGGCCGCATCATCAACAACGGCTCGATCTCGGCGCACGCGCCGCGCCCGGGCTCGGCGCCCTATACCGCGACCAAGCACGCGGTCACCGGGCTCACCAAGAGCGGCGCGCTCGACGGCCGCAAGTATGACATCGCCGTGGGCCAGATCGACATCGGCAACGCGCGCACCGAGATGGCAGAGCGCATGGCGAAGGGCGTGCCGCAGGCCGACGGCTCGATCAGGGTGGAGCCGCTGATGGACGTGGACCATGTCGGCCAGGCGGTGCTGCACATGGCGAACTTCCCGCTCGAAACGAATGTGCTTTTCATGACCATCAAGGCGACAAAAATGCCGTTCGAGGGTAGAGGTTGAAAAAGAGACTCAAGGCGTACCACAACACGGAGTTCATCAACAGCAAGGATGCGCGCGCGCTGCGCATCCTCGCCGAGTACCTCGAGCCGAAGAGCAGGTTCGAAGAGCACGGCATCGAGGACACGATCGTGTTCTTCGGCTCGGCGCGCGCCCAGGCCGGCACGCGCAACTACGAGGCGGCGCGCGAGCTGGCCTCGCGCCTCACGCACTGGTCGAAGGGACTGCCGACCAAGGAGCGGCGCTTCGTGGTGTGCACCGGCGGCGGCCCGGGCATCATGGAGGCTGCCAACCGCGGCGCGTCGGAAGCGCGCGGCATCACCATGGGCCTCGGCATCTCGATCCCCAACGAGCAGCACGACAACCCCTACATCACGCGCGGCCTGGCGCTGCACTTCCACTACTTCTTCATGCGCAAGTTCTGGTTCGCGTACCTGGCGAAGGCGGTGATCCTCTTCCCCGGCGGCTTCGGCACCTTCGACGAGCTGTTCGAGGTGCTGACGCTGATGCAGACGCAGAAGATGAAGAAGCCGATGCCGCTGGTGCTCTTCGGCAACGACTACTGGCGCGAGGCGATCAATTTCGACGCGCTGGTGCGCCACGGCACGATCGACGAGAAGGATACGCATCTGTTTCACCGCACCGATTCGGTGGACGAGGCCTACGACTGGGTCGTGGCGCAGCTCACCGAGCACGCGCTCGCCAAGCCCGGGGCGATGCTTTGAGCCAGGCCGAGCTGCTCGCGCGCGCGGGCAGGCTCCTCGCCGGCGGCGGGCTGGGGCTGTTCCAGCTGCCGCCGGAGCTCAACCTCGTGGTCGCGCGCGGCCAGGGCAGCCGCGTCTGGGACGTCGCCGGGCGCGAGTACCTCGACTACCACCTCTCCTCGGGTCCGGCGCTGCTCGGCCACGCCCATCCCGCGGTGATCGCCGCGGTGCAGGC
Source organism: Pseudomonadota bacterium (assembly GCA_040756795.1). GTDB lineage: Bacteria > Pseudomonadota > Gammaproteobacteria > Burkholderiales > SG8-39 > RBG-16-66-20. The sequence goes on along the minus strand of JBFLYF010000074.1, from coordinate 8,063 downwards.
GCAGCTGCCGAAGGGCAGCACCTTCTACTTCCTCAACGAGCCCGAGATCGCACTCGCCGGGCGCCTGGTCGAGGCGATTCCCTGCGCCGAGGAGGTGCACTACACCGGATCGGGGACCGAGGCGACCTTCTACGCGCTGCGCATCGCGCGCGCCCACACCGGGCGCAACAAGGTGCTCAAGTTCGAGGGCGCCTGGCACGGCATGCACGACTACGGCCTCTGGGGCACGGTGCCGGCGCAGCCGTCCGATTATCCACACGCGCTGCCCGATTCGGTGGGCGTGCCGCGCGAGACCGGCGAGACGGTGCTGGTGACGCCGTTCAACGAGACCGAACGCGCCGTCGCCCTGATCGAGAGGCACGCCAGGGAGCTCGCCGCCGTCATTGTCGAACCCCTGCAGCGCGTGCTGTTGCCGGAAAAAGGTTTTCTAGAAGAAATAAGAGCAGTGACGGAACGGCACGGAATCGTCCTGATCTTCGACGAGATCGTCACGGGCTTTCGCATCGCCTGGGGCGGCGCGCAGGAGCGCTACGGCGTGGTTCCGGACCTCGCCTGCTACGGCAAGGCGATCTCGGGAGGCTTCCCGCTCGCCGCGATCGCCGGCAAGTCCGAGGTCATGTCGGTGCTGGATGCGCGCAAGCGCCCCCGCGCCGAGGTGGTCTGGGCGACCAACACCCTGAACGGCAACCCGATCTGCTGCGCGGCGGGCATCGCCGCCCTCGACGTCCTTTCAGGGAAAGGTATTTACGATCATCTGCATCGGGTCGGATCCCGCCTGCGCAGCGGCATCGTGGCGGCCGCAGAACGATCAGGCTTCGAAGTCCAAACCCCCGGCGAAGATGCGGTGTTCGGCGTGCGCTTCACGGCGCGCCGGCCGCTGCGCACCTGGATGGACCTCGCCACCGCGGACAAGGCGCTCGGCCTGAAGTGGGCGCACGAGCTGATCCGGCGCGGCATCCTGGTGAATCCGAACGAGAAGTTCTACATTTCCATCGCGCACAGCGAGACCGACGTCGAACGCACGCTCGGGGTCATCGAGGAGGCGTTCGCGGCGCTGCGCCGTGCTCCCTGAGTTCAGCCAACGCGGTTTCGCAGCAGGCCGATGCCGGCGATCTCGGTCTCCAGGACGTCGCCCGCCTTGAGGAATTCGGGCGGCGTGCGCGCGTGGCCCACGCCCGCCGGGGTACCGGTGGAGATGATGTCGCCCGGTTCGAGCGTCATTCCGGCCGAGAGCTCGGCGATGATGCGCGGGATCTTGAAGTACATGTAGCGCGTGCTCGAGTCCTGCTTCACCACGCCGCTCACCCGCGTCGCGACGCGCAGCTCGCCGGGATCCTTCACCTCGTCCGCGGTCACGATCCACGGCCCCATCGGGCAGAGTCCGTCGAGGCTCTTGCCCTTGAACCACTGCTGGCCGTGCTGGCGCTGCACATCGCGCGCCGAGACGTCGTTCACCACGGTGTAGCCGAAGACGTGCTTCATGGCGTCGGCTTCCCTGATGTTGCGTCCGCCGCGGCCGATGACGACGCCGAGCTCCACCTCCCAGTCGAGCTTTTCGGTGACGCCGGCATGCAGCGGGATGCGGTCATAGGGTCCGTTCACCGCGCCAACGCACTTGGTGAAGAAGGTCGGGTGCGCGGGCATCTCCTGCTGCGGCCCCACGCGCATCTTCCTGCCCTCCTCGAAGTGCTCGAGGTAGTTCCAGCCCACGCAGAACACGTTCCGGCGCGGCCGCGGGATCGGCGCGAGGACCTGTACCGACGAGAAAAGGATGGGTTTGCCTTTGGGGACCTTTATCTTTCCTTTTCCTCCGGCAATCAAGGAAATCATGTCGGCGGACGGCAAGGCGACGAATCTTTTCTCGTCAACCATGACCCCCACGCGCGGCGCGGCGCCGCGTTTCGCGCGAAAGCTCATCAATCGCATCGGATCGCTCTCCCCTTTAGAATTCGAAAATTAACATGAACGCCCCGCACATCGAGGAGTTTCTCACCCTGCACGAGATCGTCGCCGCGGCGCGCCGCAATCTCGCGCCGGGCCCCTGGAATTACCTCGTCGGCGGCGCCGAGACCGAGACCACGGTGCGGCGCAACCGCCAGGCGCTCGACTCGATCGCCTTCCGGCCGCGGGTGTTGCGGGATGTAAGTCATATCGATTCCTCCTGGACATTCTTGGGGAACAAAACCCGTCTCCCCGTCATGCTGGCTCCCATCGGCGGGCTCGAGTCGATCGTGGAGGGCGGCGCCGCGGCGGCAGCGCGCGCCTCGGCGCAGTTCGGCGTGCCGCAGATGCTCTCCTCGGTGTGCCAGCCGGGGCTGGAAGCGACCGCCGCGGCGGCAGACAACGTGCGCGTCTTCCAGCTCTACGTGCGCGGCGACGACGCCTGGGTGGACGACTGGGTGCGCCGCGCGCGCGACCACGGCTTCTGCGCCTTCTGTCTCACGGTCGCTGTCGCCGTGTACAGCCGCCGCGAGCGCGACCTCGCCGGGCGCTTCGTAAAGCCCTGGCGCGCGCGCGCCGTAGAAGGCAGGGATTTCCAGGCCGGGCTCTCCTGGGACCATGTGAAGCGCTTCAAGGACAAGCACGACATCCCGTTGATCATCAAGGGCATCGCGACGGTGGAAGACGCGGAGCTCGCCCTGCAGCACGGCGTAGAGGTGATCTACGTCTCCAACCACGGCGGCCGCCAGCTCGACCACGGCTTGGGCAGCGCGGCGGTGCTGCCGGAGATCGTCAAGGCGGTCGGCGGCCGCGCCGAAGTCTGGGTGGACGGCGGTTTCATGCGCGGCAGCGACATCGTGAAAGCGATCGCGCTTGGGGCGAAGACGGTGGGCCTCGGACGCCTCTGCGGGTTGGGGCTCGCCGCCGCGGGTGTGCCGGGCCTCGTGCGCACGATCGAAATCCTGGAAGAAGAGATCCTCGCCTGCCTCGGCCTGCTCGGCGTCACCTCGTTCGCCGAGCTCACGCCGCAGCATGTCACCGCCGCGCCCCCGGTGACCGAGCCGGGGGTGTTCAGCGCTTTTCCCTTGCTAAGCGATTCCTAGGCCTTGAGCGGCTTGAAGCGGATGCGCTTCGGGCGCGCGCCCTCTTCGCCCAGGCGCTTCCTCTTGTCGGCTTCGTACTCCTGGTAGTTGCCCGGGAAGAACACCGCCTGCGACTCGCCCTCGAAGGCGAGGATGTGGGTGGCGATGCGGTCGAGGAACCAGCGGTCGTGCGAGATGACGAGCACGCTCCCCGCGAACTCGAGCAGCGCTTCCTCGAGCGCGCGCAGCGTCTCCACGTCGAGGTCGTTCGAGGGCTCGTCCAGCAGCAGCACATTCGCGCCAGAGACCAGCTGCTTCGCGAGGTGCAGGCGCCCGCGCTCTCCGCCCGAGAGCGTGCCGACCTGCTTCTGCTGGTCGGCGCCGCGGAAGTTGAAGCGTGCGAGATAGGCGCGCGAGGGCATCTGGAACCTGCCGACGGTGATCGTGTCCTGCCCGCCGCAGACGTCCTCGAACACGGTCTTTTCGGCCTGCAGCGACTCGCGCGACTGGTCGACATGGGCGATTTTCACGGTCCTGCCGATCGTGATCTTTCCGGAATCGGGTTTTTCTTTCCTTATGAGCATCTTGAACAACGTGGATTTCCCGGCACCATTCGGTCCAATAACGCCAACAATGGCTCCCGGAGGCACCTTGAACGAGAGCTTCTCCATCAGCAGCCGGTCGCCGAAGCCCTTGGAGACCTTGTCGAGCTCGATCACCTCGTTGCCGAGGCGCTCGGCGACCGGGATGAAGATCTCCTGAGTTTCATTTCTTTTTTGAGTTTCGAAAGAAGACAATTCCTCGAAGCGTGCGAGTCGGGCCTTCGACTTCGCCTGCCGGCCCTTCGGGTTCTGCCGCACCCACTCGAGCTCCGCCTTCATCGACTTGATGCGCGCCTCCTCCTGCTTCGCCTCGGCTTCGAGCCGTTTTTCCTTCTGCTCGAGCCACGAGGAGTAGTTGCCCTGCCAGGGAATGCCGTAGCCGCGATCCAGCTCGAGGATCCAGCCCGCGGCGTTGTCGAGGAAGTAGCGGTCGTGCGTCACCGCGACCACCGTGCCGGGAAAGCGCTGCAGGAACTGCTCGAGCCATTCCACGCTCTCGGCATCGAGATGGTTCGTGGGCTCGTCGAGCAACAGCAGGTCGGGCTTCGAGAGAAGGAGCCGGCATAGCGCGACGCGTCTCTTCTCTCCCCCCGAAAGAATATCGATACGCGAATCCCAGGGCGGCAACCGCAGGGCGTCTGCCGCGATCTCCAGCTCCTGCCCCGAGCCCGCCGCGTTGACGATCGCCTCGAGCTTCGCCTGCTCCGCCGCGAGAGCGTCGAAGTCGGCGTCCGCCTCCGAGTACGCCGCGTAGACCTCCTCGAGGCGCTTGCGCGCCGCGCCGATGTCGCCCGCCGCCTCCTCGATCGTCTCGCGCACGGTCTTGTGCGATTCCAGCACCGGCTCCTGCGGCAGGAAGCCGACCCGGATGCCGGGCATGCGGATCACCTCGCCCTCGTAGTTCTCCTCCACGCCCGCCATGATCCTGAGCAGCGTCGACTTGCCCGAGCCGTTCAGGCCGAGCACGCCGATCTTCGCGCCGGGAAAGAAGTTGAGCGAGATGTTCTTCAGGATCGCGCGCTGCGGCGGCACGGTCTTGCTGACGCGGCGCATCGTGTACACGTACTGGGCCATTGCCTTGCGTTCCCGGGGAGGCGGCGTATTCTTGGGGCCGCCATTCTATAGGGGAAAGCATGTCAGCCTACAGCCGCGACCGGTACGACGCGCTCATGGAGGTGATCCGCAGCCGCATGACCGTGCGCGCGTTCGATCCGCAGCACGCGGTGCCGCGCGAGCACTACGAGATGATCCTCGAGGCGGCGCGCCACGCGCCTTCGGGCGCCAACTCGCAGCCCTGGCACTTCATCGTCATCACCGAGCAGGCGCTGAAGAACCGGATCATGGAATATTTCCGCGAGGAGCAGGTGCGGCGCGCGAAGCTGAAGATGAAGTTCCCCACGCCGGACTACCGCGGCCTCGCCACCGCGCCCGGCATGATCGTGGTGGCGACCGACCTGCGCTGGGTGCGCGCCTTCCCGGTGCTGAACGACGGCTCCGAGCTCGACCGCATGTACAAGGAGAACGCCGAGCGCATCCTGCTGCAGAGCGTCGCCGCGGCCACCATGTCGGCGCACCTCGCCGCGGCCGCCCTCGGCTACAACGTCTGGTGGGTGACCGCGATCGGCCAGCAGGCGGCGCAGGAGGCGATGAAGCCGCTGCTCGGCATCCCGTCCGAGCTCTCGGTGCTCGACATCATGTGCTTCGGACAGCCGGCCAAGGCGCCCTACAAGCGCTGGAAGAAGTCGCTCGCCGAGATCGTCAACTGGAACCGCTTCGATCCCGCGCACGCCATGACCGAGGCGCAGATCGACGAGTGGGTGGCGACCCAGCGCCACAAGGTCATGTACCGGGACGAGAAGAACGTCGACTGAAGCTAGCTTGCGGGCTCGAGGCGCGCGAGCACGCCGTCGGTCTCGTCGGTGAGAAGGTAAAGGTAGCCGTCCGGTCCCGAGCGCACGTCGCGTATGCGGCCGAGCACTCCTTTCAGCAACCGCTCCTCGCGCACCAACTTCTCGCCCTCGAGGCGCAGGCGCACCAGCATCGCGTCGCGCAGCGCGCCCACGAAGAGGTCCCCCTTCCAGCGCGGGAACCGCTCGCCGGTGTAGAACGCCATCCCCGAGGGCGCGATCGAGGGCACCCATTTGTGGATCGGCTGCGCCATGCCCGCCTTGTGCGTGCCCTCGCCGATCCGGGTGCCGATGCCGTAATTCACCCCGTACGTGATCACCGGCCAGCCGTAGTTGACGCCGGCGCGGATCACGTTCACCTCGTCGCCGCCCTGCGGCCCGTGCTCGTGCGTCCAGAGCATCCCGGTCGCGGGATGCAGCGCGGCGCCCTGCATGTTGCGGTTGCCGAGCGTGAACTTCTCCGGCTTCCAGCCGGGCCTGCCGGCGAACGGGTTGTCCTTCGGCACGCTGCCGTCATCGTGCAGGCGGATCACCGAGCCGGCGTGGTCGTCGGGCTTCTGCGCGCGCTCCATCTCGCCGCGGTCGCCGAGCGTGATGTAGAGGTACCCTGCGCGATCGAAAACCAGGCGCGAGCCGAAGTGCCGCCCGGTCGTGCCCTTCGGGCTCTGGCGAAAGATCACCTGCGCGCCCTCGATGCGATTCCCGGCCAGCCTGCCGCGCGCGACCTCGGTCCCCACGCCGTCGCCGCCGCGCGCCGCGAACGACCAGTAGACGAGGCCGTTCTTCTCGAACTGGGGGTGCAGCGCGACGTCCAGCAAGCCGCCCTGCCCGTACGCCGCTACCGCGGGCAAACCCGCCACCGGCTGCGGGTCGAGCTTGCCGTCCTTGAGCACGCGCATGCGTCCCGGGCGCTCGGTGACGAGCATGCGCCCGTCCGGCAGAAACGCTACCGACCATGGGTGCTCGAGGCCGCTTGCGACGGTGACCACCCGGAAGGAATGTTCCTCCGAGCGCACGACCTGCGCCTGCGCGCCGCCCGCGGCGAAGGCGAAGATGCACAGCAGCAGCCGGCTCACTACGGGCTCAGCCCTTCAGCCGCTTCGCCGCCTCCATGATCGGGCCGATCACGTCCATCGGCACCGGGAACACGATCGTGGAGCTCTTGTCGCCCGCCACCTGCGTGAGCGTCTGCAGGTAGCGCAGCTGCATCGCCTCCGGGCGCTGCGAGAGCGTCGCCGCCGCCTCGAGCAGCTTCTCGGCCGCCTGCTGCTCGCCCTCGGCGTGGATCACCTTGGCGCGGCGCGCGCGCTCGGCCTCGGCCTGCTGCGCGATGGCGCGCACCATGGTCTCGTTCAGGTCGACATGCTTGATCTCGACGTTCGACACCTTGATGCCCCAGGCGTCGGTCTGCTGGTCGAGCACGGTCTGGATGTCGGCGTTGAGCTTCTCGCGCTCCGAGAGCAGTTCGTCGAGCTCGTGCTTGCCGAGCACCGCGCGCAGCGTGGTCTGCGACAGCTGGCTGGTCGCCTCGAGGAAGTTCGCCACCTGGATGATCGCGAGCTGCGGGTCCACCACGCGGAAATAGACCACCGCGTTCACCTTCACCGAGACGTTGTCGCGCGTGATCACGTCCTGCGGCGGCACGTCGAACACCACCGTGCGCAGGTCGACGCGCACCATCTGCTGGATGCCCGGGATGACGATGATCAGGCCGGGCCCCATCACGCGCTGGAAGCGCCCCAGCAGGAACACCACGCCGCGCTCGTACTCGCGCAGCACGCGCAGCGACGCCGCCACCAGGATGATCGCAAGAACCAGGAACCCGAGTCCGAAGCTGAACATGCTCGCCACCCCGCTGATCAATTCGCCCGCCACTCCGCTCATTGCGTCCGCTCCCCGCTTTCAGGGCGCACGTCCAGAACCAGGCCGTGCACCGCGACGACGCGCAGCCGCTCGCCGGCGCGCAGTGGCGTCGCCGAGCGCACCCGCCAGCGCTCGCCGTGCACGCGCGCCCAGCCCTCCCCTTCCAGGTCCTCGAGCGCCTCGCCCGCGGCGCCGATCATCTGCTCCTTGCCGCTCACCACCGGGCGGCGGCGCGAGCGCAGCAGCATGCCGCCCACGAGGAACAGGAACGCCGCGCTCGCCGCGGTGATGCCGGCGATGAGCGCGTAGGGGATCTCGAACTCGGGGATGTCGGTGTCGATGAGCAGCACCGAGCCGATCGCGAACGCGATCATGCCGCCCACGCCGAGCGAGCCGTAGGCCGGGAAGAAGACCTCCGCCACCATGAAGCCGATGCCGAGCAGGATCAGCGCGAGCCCGGCGAAGTTCACCGGCAGCAGGTGGAAGGCGTACATCGCGATCAGGATGGAGATCGCGCCGACCACGCCGGGCAGCACCAGGCCCGGGTTGCCGAACTCCACGATGATCGCGTAGATGCCGAGCAGCACCAGGATGTAGGCGACGCTCGGATTGGTGATCGCGCTCAGGAAGCGCGTACGCCAGTCGGGCTGGTAGGTGACGGCGCGCGC
>JBFLYF010000073.1:0-11722 GCA_040756795.1 Pseudomonadota bacterium | reverse complement strand
CTTCGCCATAACGATCTCCTTTAAAGGAAGTTGCGAAAGAAAGCCCGGCCCTCACCGGCCCGGACTATTCAAGCGCCGGGCGGAAATCGCCCGGCGGTTTGAATTCTTGGTTGCTGGCTTCATCGTTCGGTTCTGGCGGCGAGGTCCTGGTAGAGGATATCAGGATCCAGGCGGATGCCGCCTTCCCAGGTCACCGTCGCCGACTCGGGGTCGACGCTCACCTTCTCGAACTCGCGCACGTCGCGCCACAGCTTGAAGGCGCCGATCTCGAGCAGGTTGCCGAGAAACACGCTCCCCTCCAGTCCGTCGTCGAAGCGGATCCAGAGCTTGTAGTCTTCTTCGGCCTTGCAGGCGGTCACGCGATGCATCATGGCGTCCTTTCGTCAGTCCCAGCTCAGCGCTCCCCCGGTCTGGTACTCGATCACCCGGGTCTCGAAGAAGTTGCGCTCCTTCTTCAGGTCGATCATCTCGCTCATCCAGGGGAAGGGGTTGGCCGCGCCCGGGTAGAGCGCTTCCAGCCCGATCTGCTGGCAGCGGCGGTTGCAGATGAAGCGCAGGTACTCCTTGAACATCGGCGCGTTCAGGCCCAGCACGCCGCGCGGCATGGTGTCCTCGGCGTAGCGGTACTCGAGCTCGACCGCGCGGCGGAACAGCCCCGCCAGCTCCTCGCGGAACGCCGCCGTCCACAGCTGCGGGTTCTCGAGCTTGATCTGGTTGACGACGTCGATGCCGAAATTGCAGTGCATCGACTCGTCGCGCAGGATGTACATGTACTGCTCGGCCGAGCCGGTCATCTTGTTCTGCCGGCCGAGCGCCAGGATCTGGGTGAAGCCGACGTAGAAGAACAGTCCCTCCATCAGGCAGGAGAACACGATCAGGCTCTTCAGCAGCTTCTGGTCGGCCTCGGGCGTGCCGGTCCTGAAGGTCGGGTCGGTGAGCGTGTCGATGAACGGCACCAGGAACTCGTCCTTGTCGCGGATCGAGGCGATCTCGTGGTAGGCGTTGAACACCGCGCCCTCGTCGAGGTTCAGGCTCTCGACGATGTACTGGTAGGCGTGGGTGTGGATCGCCTCCTCGAAGGCCTGGCGCAGCAGATACTGCCGGCACTCCGGCGCGGTGATGTGCCGGTAGGTGCCGAGCACGATGTTGTTGGCGGCAAGCGAATCCGCGGTGACGAAGAAGCCGAGGTTGCGCGTCACGATCCTGCGCTCGTCCTCGGTCAGGCCGTTCGGGTCCTTCCAAAGCTCGATGTCGCGGCTCATGTTGATTTCCTGCGGCATCCAGTGGTTGGCGCACGCCGCGAGGTACTTCTCCCAGGCCCACTTGTACTTGAACGGCACGAGCTGGTTGACATCCGCCTTGGAATTGAGGATGCGCTTGTCCTCGACCGTGATGCGCCGGAAGGCGTTGCCCGCGTCGAAGCGCTCGAGCGCCGCGTCGACGGCGATCGGCGTTGCCACGGCGTGCATTACTGGCATGCCTCGCATTCCGGGTGTTCGATCGAACACAGCTTGGGGGCTTCGTCCCCGCTCGAAGCCTCGGCCACGCTCGCGGTCGAGGGCACGGCGTTGAGCTGGCCGGCCTTGCTGGTCGACTTCTCGGCGTGCGTGGCGCCGAGCGCGCGCAGGTAGTAGGTGGTCTTCAGGCCCCGGAGCCAGGCGAGCTTGTAGGTCTCGTCGAGCTTCTTGCCCGAAGCCCCGGCCATGTAGATGTTGAGCGACTGCGACTGGTCGATCCATTTCTGGCGCCGCGCGGCCGCCTCGACCAGCCACTTCGGCTCGATCTCGAACGCGGTCGCGTACAGCCGCCGCAACTCGGCCGGCACCCGGTCGATGCGCGCGAGATTGCCGTCGAAGTACTTCAGGTCCGCGATCATCACCTCGTCCCAGAGGCCTGCGCGCTTCAGGTCCGCCACCAGGTACTCGTTCACCACCGTGAACTCGCCCGACAGGTTCGACTTCACGTACAGGTTCTGGTAGGTGGGCTCGATCGAGGCCGAGACGCCGACGATGTTGGCGATGGTGGCGGTGGGCGCGATCGCGAGGCAGTTGGAGTTGCGCATGCCGTGCTGCCGGATGCGCGCGCGCAGCGCCTCCCAGTCGAGGCTCGACGAGCGGTCCAGCTCGACGTAGCCGCCGCGCTCGGCGGCGAGCAGGTCGAGCGTGTCCTGCGGCAGCACGCCGCGGTCCCAGAGCGAGCCGCGGAAGCTCGAGTAGGCGCCGCGCTCCTCGGCGAGCTCGGTGGAGGCCCAGTACGCGCAATACGCCACCGTTTCCATCGAGCGGTCGGCGAACTCGACCGCGGCCTGCGAGGCGTAGGGGATGCGCAGGCGGTGCAGGCAGTCCTGGAAGCCCATGATTCCCAGGCCCACCGGACGGTGACGCAGATTGGAGTTCCTCGCCTTGTCGACAGCGTAGTAGTTGATGTCGATGACGTTGTCCAGCATCCGCATCGCCGTGGAAATTGTTCTTTTTATTCTTGGGAAGTCCAGTCCGTTCCCGCTCATGTGGGCGGCGAGGTTGACCGAGCCCAGGTTGCAGACCGCGATCTCGTCGCCCGAGGTGTTGAGCGTGATCTCGGTGCACAGGTTCGAGCTGTGCACCACGCCCGCGTGCTGCTGCGGGCTTCTCAGGTTGCAGGGGTCCTTGAACGTGATCCAGGGATGCCCGGTCTCGAAGAGCATGCTGAGCATCTTGCGCCACAGGTGCACCGCCGGGATCCTCCTGTGGAGCCTGAGCTCGCCGCGCGCGGCGCGGTCCTCGTAGCGTGCGTACGCCGCCTCGAACTCCCGGCCCACCTTGTCGTGCAGCTCGGGCACGTCGGAGGGGCTGAACAGCGTCCACTCCGCGTTCTCCATCACCCGCTTCATGAACAGGTCCGGGATCCAGTTCGCGGTGTTCATGTCGTGCGTGCGCCGCCGGTCGTCACCGGTGTTCTTGCGCAGCTCCAGGAACTCCTCGATGTCCAGGTGCCAGGTCTCGAGGTAGGAGCAGACCGCGCCCTTCCTCTTGCCGCCCTGGTTGACCGCGACCGCGGTGTCGTTCACCACCTTGAGGAACGGCACCACGCCCTGCGACTTGCCGTTGGTGCCCTTGATGTGCGAGCCGAGCGCGCGCACCGGCGTCCAGTCGTTGCCCAGGCCTCCGGCATACTTGGCGAGCAGCGCGTTCTCCTTGATCGCGTCGTAGATCCCGGTCAGGTCGTCGGCGACGGTTGTCAGGTAGCACGACGAGAGCTGCGAGCGCAGCGTTCCGGCGTTGAACAGCGTCGGCGTCGAGCTCATGAAGTCGAACGTCGAGAGGACGTCGTAGAACTCGGCGGCCCTTTCTTCCCGGTCCTGTTCTCCGAGCGCCAGCCCCATCGCCACGCGCATGAAGAACGCTTGCGGCAGCTCCAGGCGCCGGCCGCGCCGGTGCAGGAAGTAGCGGTCGTACAGGGTCTGCAGCCCCAGGTAGCTGAATTTGAGGTCGCGCTCCGCCCTTAACGCAGCGCCCAGCTTGCCCAGATCGAACTTGGCGAGCTCGGGGTCGAGCAGTTCAGCCTCGATGCCGCGCGCGATGAATTCCGGGAAATAGGTCGCGTAGCGCGCGCCCATTTCCTCCTGCTGCACCTCCTCGCCGAGCACCTCGATGCGCAGGGTGTGCAGCAGCAGCCGCGCCGTGGCGTAGCTGTAGGCCGGGTCCTTCTCGATCAGCGCCCGCGCCGCGAGCACCGCCGACTTGCGCACCTCCTCCATGGGCACGCCGTCATACAGGTCGCGCAGCGTCGCCTCCCGGATCGCCGCGGGCCTCGCCCCGGGGGCGAGCCCGGCGCAGGCCGACTCGAGCAGACGGTCCAGCGCCGCGGCATCGAGCGCTCGGCGCTTGCCGTTCTCGACCACCTGCAGCGCGGGCGGCGCCTCGGTGCGCCCGGCTTTCTCCTGCGCGCGCGCCCGCGCACGCTCCTCGCGGTACAGCACGTAGGCGCGCGCCACGTCGTGCTGGCCGGCGCGCATCAGCGCGAGCTCGACCTGGTCCTGCACATCCTCGATGTGGAAGGTGCCGCCCTGGGGCTGGCGCCGCAGCAGCGCGCCCACCACGCTGGCCGTCAGGTCGCTCACCAGCTCGCGCACCCGCGCCGAGGCCGCGCCCTGGCTGCCGCCCACCGCGAGGTAGGCCTTGGTCATCGCCACCGAGATCTTGGCGGGCTCGAAGCCGACCACCGCGCCGTTGCGCCGGATGATCCTGTAGTCCGCCCAGGGCGGGCGCGCTCCGGGACCGGGCTCGCTGCCGCCGCCGGCGACGATGGCCGCCGCCCCCGTTCCCTGTTGCGCGATCTGCATTCTCCCGTCTCCCGTGTCCGCCGCTTGCGGGCCGCCGCCCCCGCAGGGAAATGACAGCCCCGTTACAATCTAGCGCAAAACCACAATATCTTGTGCTGACTTACTGATTGGCAACTAATTGTTGTGGGGCACTCTACCACGCAGTCGGAAATTTGCAAGCGTGCCGCCGTTGCGCACCGCAACAGGTAGTGCCGGGAGAGACGGGAACGACTAGATATGGGAGGCGAGCGCGGCGAGCAGGCGTGCCCAGTCGAAGCGCGGGCCCGGATCGGACTTGCGCCCGGGCGCGACATCGCTGTGCGCGGCGAACTCGCGGATCGGAAGCTTCTCCAGAAGGCTTCTTCCCAGCTCCACAAGACGTAAATACTGTTGATCGGTAAAAGCTGAATCATCCGTGCCTTCCAGCTCGACGCCGATCGAGAAGTCGTTGCAGCGCGCGCGGGCGCGCCACAGCGACGCCCCGGCGTGCCAGGCGCGCGCCTCGAGCGGCACGAACTGCACCAGCTCGCCGTCGCGATGGATGAGGAAATGCGAAGACACGCGCAACCCCGCGAGATCGGCGAACGAGGGATGCTCCGCAGGGTCGAGCCGGTTGCCGAAAAGCTTTTCGATCGCACCGCCGCCATACGCGCCCCTGGGCAGGCTGATGCAATGCAGGACAACCAGTGACACCTCGACGCCCGCCGGCCGCGCGTCGAAATTCGGCGACGGAATCCGGCGCGCTTCCGGCAGCCAGCCCGCGCTCACTCCGGCTCGCGGATGCCCAGGCGCTGCATGCGGTAGCGCAGCGCGCGGAAGGTGATGCCGAGGAGCTTCGCCGCGGCGGTGCGATTGAAGCCGGTCTTGCCGAGCGCCTCGAGGATCGCCTCGCGCTCCACGCGGTCCAGGTACGCGGGCAGCGAGCCGGCGACAGGCCCGGCCTCGCCTTCCCCGGGCGCAGCGGCGGGCTGCAGGCGCAGGTCCTCGGCGCTGATCGTCGCCTCGCCGGAGAGCGCGAGCGCGCGCTCCAGGATGTTCTCCAGCTCGCGCACGTTGCCCGGGAAATCGTAGGCCTTGAGCGCTTCTAGCGCCTCGGGCGCGAGCGCCGGCGCCCGCACGCCACCTTGCGCCGCGAGCCGCTCGAGGATCGCCACGGCGACGAGCGGGATGTCCTCGCGGCACTCGCGCAGCGGCGGCATCTCGAGCTCGATCACGTTCAGGCGGTAGTAGAGGTCCTGGCGGAAGGCGCGCGCCTCGACCCGCGCCGCGAGGTCCTGGTGCGTCGCGCTGATCACGCGCACGTCGACCGGCTCCTCCTGCGTGGCGCCGACCTTGCGCACGCGCTTTTCCTGGATCGCGCGCAGCAGCTTCACCTGCATCGGCAGCGGCAGCTCGGCGACCTCGTCGAGGAACAGCGTGCCGCCGTCCGCGGCCTGGAAGAAGCCCGCCCGGTCCTCGCTCGCGCCGGTGAAGGCGCCCTTGCGGTAGCCGAAGAACTCGCTCTCCATCAGGCTCTCGGGGATCGCGCCGCAGTTCACCGGCACGAAGGGCCGCTCGCGGCGCGCGCCGAGGGCGTGGATCTGGCGCGCCGCCAGCTCCTTGCCGCTGCCCGACTCGCCGCAGATGTGCACCGGGGCCTGGGTGCGCGCGAGCTTGGCGATGGTCTCGCGCACCTGCCTGAGCGCCGGGCTTGCCCCGAGCAGCGGCTGGCCGGCGCTCGCCGCGGCGCCCGCCTCGGGCAGCGACAGCGCCGACTTGATCAGCGCGCGCAGCTGCTCCAGGCCCACGGGCTTGGAGACGTAATCGAAGGCGCCCGCCTTGAGCGCGGCAACCGCGTTCTCGGCGCTGCCGTGCGCGGTGATCACCGCGATCGGCAGGTCGCCGGGAAGCGCCGCGACGTGGCGCACGAGCTCCAGCCCCTCGCCGTCGGGCAGCCGCATGTCGGTGAGGCAGAGGCGATAGCGCTCGGCGGCGAGGCGCTGCTTCGCCTCGGCGAGCGTGCTCGCGGAGTCCACCGCGAGCCCCATCTTGCTCAGCGTCAGCTCGAGCAGCTCGCGGATGTCCGGCTCGTCGTCGATCACCAGCACGCGCAGGTTCTGCGCGCCCGCGCGCCGCTCGCCCTTTCTCATGACCGCGTCACGCCGCCGGCGCCTCCCGGCAGAGGATCCGGAAGTGCGCGCCCTGCGTGTCGTCGACGTATTCGAGCGCCGCGCGGTTCGCGGCGCACAGCTCGCGCGCCAGGTACAGCCCCAGCCCGGTGCCCTTGCTCTCGGTGGTGAAGAACGGCTCGAACAGCTGCCCCTGGATCGCCCGGGGAACGCCCGGGCCGTCGTCGATGACGTTCAATTCTACCTGGTCGGCGTAGGCGCTCACCGCGAGGCGCACGCTCGCGCGCTCCCGGCGCGCATGGCGCACGGCGTTGCGCAGCAGGTTCCACAGCACCTGGCGCAGGTGCTCGCGGTCGAACTCGATGTGCACCTCGCGCCCGGTTTCCAGGCCGATGCGCTCGGCCGGCAGCGCCTCGTTCGCCGCGAAGTCGGCGACGAATGCCGCGAGCCACGGGTTGAGCGCGAAGCGGTCATTGGCGGCGCGGTCGCGGCGGTTGAGCTGCATCACGTCCTGCACCAGGCGGTCCAGCCGCTGGGTGTTGTCGCGGATGATGCGCGTCAGCCGCTTCCGCTCGCTGCCGGGCGGCTCCTCGCCGAGCAGCTCCGCGGCGTGGCCGATCGCCGAGAGCGGGTTGCGGATCTCGTGCGCGATGTTCGCGGTAAGGCGCCCGAGCGCCGCGAGCTTGAGCTGCTGCGCCTCCTCGCGCGAGCGCGTCGTGTCCTCCAGGAACAGCACCGCGAGCTCCTCGGCCGCCCCGGCCTCCATCAGCCGCAGCCGCAGGCCGCGCCCGCGCAGCTCGAGCTCGCTTTGCGCGGCGGCGCGCTCGCCCTCGCGCCAGGCGCGCCAGCGCTCGCCGAACCCGGGCAGCAGGCGCGCGAGCGGCTCGCCCTCGAGCGCGCCGGCGCCGAGCAGGCGCTGCGCCTGGCGGTTGTGCTGCACCACGCGGCCCTCGCGGTCGAGCACCAGCACGCCATCCTGCATGTCGGCGATCACCAGCTGGTTGACGCGCAGCTGGGTGTCGAGCGCCCGGCCGCGCTCGCGCGCCAGGCTCTCGTTGGCGGCGACGCGCTGCGCCAGCCAGCTGGTGACCCCGGCGCTCGCGAAGCAGCCGATCGCGAGCAGCCCGGGCTGCAGGTAGTTCGCCTCCGGCGCGTCGAAGCGCAGCACCCAGTAGCTCTGCTCGAGCAGCAGCGCGATCGCGGCGAGCGAGGCGTAGAGCAGCGCCAGGCGCCGCGGCGCGACCAGCGCCGCGCCGGTGAGCGCGATCAGCAGCATCACGCCCAGGCCCGAGCGGATGCCGCCGCTCGCGTACATGAGCAGCGTCATGACGACGATGTCGAGCGCGATGTGCGCCGAGAGCTGCAGGTTGAAGAGATCCCGCAGGTTGCGCAGCACGCTGTGGAACACGACGCCGAGCGCGAGGTAGACGATGCACACCAGGCGGAAGAAGTTGAGGCGGTGCGAGCCGAGGTTGAGCGCGTCGTCGAAGTACAGCGCGATGCCGAGGAACAGCGCCCCGACCGCCATGCGGTAGATGTTGAAGTAGCGCAGCGAGGTCCAGAACGAGTCCGGCGTGCGCGTATCGCGCCCGAACAGGCGCGCGTAGCGCACCGCGTCGGGCGTGCGGCGCGCTTGCTGGAGAGTCGTGGCCTGCTGCATCAGCGCTCCTTCGGGCCGAGCCGCCAGTGCTCCTCGCTGCAGTAGTGGCGCCCGCCCGCGGTGCGCGCCTCGCTCCTGGGCAGGTTGACGCCGCAATGGGCGCAGGCGACGAGCTTGCCTTGATCTTCGTTTCTTGCTTCGGGTTTCTCGCCCCGGGGCGCGGCCAACGCCCGCCGCACCAGCCAGACGAGGACCACCACGGCAATCACGATGAGAATCAGCCGACCCATGCGCGGATTATGCGGCGAATCGGGAGAAAGGATTGGTCGGGGTGACTGGATTTGAACCAGCGACTCCTGCGTCCCGAACGCAGTACTCTACCAGGCTGAGCTACACCCCGGACCGGGTCCGGCGACTAGGAACTGCGCGTCACCGAGAAGGACGCCAATTCTAGCAAACAATCCCTGTGGTCCGAGGCGGGAAGCGACGCCGCTGCGCGCCTCGCGGCCTCGGCCTCGCGCCCGGCGGCGGCACGCGCGTACTCCAGCGAGCCGCAGGCGCGGATCACTTCCAGCACCGCGGCGAAGCCCTCGCGCCCGCCTTCGCGGATGGTCGTTCTCACGAGGGACGCCTGCTGCGCCGACCCGGCGCCCATGGCGTGGATCAGCGGCAGCGTCGGCTTGCCTTCGGCGAGGTCGTCGCCCAGGCTCTTGCCGATGGCGTCGGCATCGCCCGAGTAATCGAGCACGTCGTCGATCAGCTGGAACGCGGTTCCCAGGCGCATGCCGTACTGCGCGAGCCCCTCCTCCAGCGCGCGCGGCGCGCCCGCCAGCACCGCTCCCAGGCGCGCGGCCGCTTCGAACAGCTTCGCGGTCTTCCTGCGCACCACCTCCAGGTAGCGGGGCTCGTCGACGTCGGGGTCGCGGCAATTCATGAGCTGCAGCACCTCGCCCGCGGCGATGGTGTTGGTCGCCTCGGCGAGCACCTCCATCACGCGCATGCTGCCGACGCCGACCATCATCTGGAACGCGCGCGAGTAGAGGAAGTCCCCCACCAGCACCGCGGCGGCGTTGCCGAACGCCGCGCTCGCGGTCTCGCGGCCGCGGCGCAGGTCGGAGGCGTCGACCACGTCGTCGTGCAGCAGCGTGGCGGTGTGGATGAACTCGACCACCGCGCCCAGCTCGTGGCGTGCGTCCGGCCCGGCGCGCCCGGGGTGCCCGGCGGCGCCGGCGGCGAGCAGCAGCAGCGCCGGGCGCAGGCGCTTGCCGCCCCCGGCGACGATGTGCTCGGCGACCTGGCGCACCAGCGCCACGTCCGAGTCGAGCCTGCCGCGGATCACCTGCTCCACCTGCCGCAGGTCGGCGCGCACCGGCTCGAGGAAGGGCAGCTTCTCCACGCGCCCAAACTTAGCACAGCGGGCTTTGACCCGAACACGCGGAATCCCCTATAATTTCAAGTCTTTTTCGGACCAGGCCAGACATGTACGCAGTGATCCAGACCGGCGGCAAGCAGTACCGCGTCAAATCCGGCGAGCAGCTGCGTGTCGAGGCGCTCCCCGCCGAGGTCGGCGCGGCGGTGTCGTTCGACCGCGTGCTGATGCTCGGCGAAGGCGAAAGCGCGCGCGTCGGCGCGCCCTACGTGCCCGGCGCGCTCGTCAGGGCGACGGTGCTCGCGCAGGGCCGCGGCGAGAAGGTGAAGATCTTCAAGCTGCGCCGCAGGAAGCACTACCAGAAGACGCAGGGCCACCGGCAGTCGTATACCGAGCTGCGCATCGACGAGATCGTCGGCGGCTAGCGCGCACAGAAAGGGATCCCATGGCACACAAGAAGGCAGGCGGCAGCTCGCGCAACGGGCGCGACTCCAACGCGAAGCGGCTCGGCGTCAAGGTGTTCGGCGGCGAGCGCGTCAACGCCGGGCAGATCCTGGTGCGCCAGCGCGGCACCGTGGTGCACGCCGGCATGAATGTCGGCGTCGGCCGCGACCACACCCTGTACGCGCGCGTCGGCGGCCAGGTCGAGTACGCGGTGAAGGGCGAGCGCAACAAGCAGACCGTGAGCGTGCGCCCGGCCTAGCCCAGACTCCAGACTCCGCGAGAAAGCCCTATCGGAGTCGATAGGGCTTTTTTGTTTGACCCCATGAAGTTCATCGACGAAGCGAGAATCGAAGTGCACGCCGGGCGCGGCGGCGACGGCAGCGCCGCGTTCCGGCGCGAGAAGTTCGTGCCGCGCGGCGGGCCCGCGGGCGGCGACGGCGGCCGCGGCGGCAGCGTCTGGGCGCGCGCCGACCGCAATCTCAACACGCTGATCGACTACCGCTACGCGCGCATCCACCGCGCGAGCGACGGCGAGCACGGCCGCGGCTCGGACCAGTACGGCGCGGCCGGCGCCGACCTCGAGCTGCGCGTGCCGGTGGGCACGCTGGTGAAGGACGCCGCGGACGGGGCGCTGCTCGCCGACCTCGCCGCCGACGGCGCGCGCGCGCTGCTCGCGCGCGGCGGGCGCGGAGGCCTGGGCAACCTGCACTTCAAGTCGAGCGTCAACCGCGCGCCGCGCCAGTTCACGCGCGGCGAGGCGGGCGAAAGCCGCAGGCTCCTGCTCGAGCTGCGCCTGCTCGCCGACGTCGGCCTGCTCGGCCTGCCGAACGCCGGCAAGTCGACCTTCATCCGCGCGGTGTCGAGCGCGCGGCCGAAGGTCGCCGACTATCCCTTCACCACGCTCAACCCCTCGCTCGGCGTGGTGCGCGTCGCGCACGACGCGAGCTTCGTCGTCGCCGACATCCCCGGCCTCATCGAGGGCGCGGCCGAGGGCGCCGGGCTCGGCCACCAGTTCCTGCGGCACCTGGCGCGCACGCAGCTGCTCCTGCACCTGGTCGACCTCGCGCCGCCCGAGCCGGGCCGCGACCCCGCGCGCGAGGCGCGCGCGCTCGCCAGCGAGCTGCGCAAGTACGACCCGGCGCTGCACCGCAAGCCGCGCTGGCTGGTGTTCAACAAGGCCGATCTCGCCCCGGACGCCGCGGCGCGGGCGCGGCGCATCGTTCGCACGCTGCGCTGGAAGGGGCCGTGGTTCCTGGTTTCGGCGATCAACGGCAAGGGCTGCCCGGAACTTTGCTCTGCCGCTTTCGGTTTTCTCTTCAAAAAAGTAAAAACCCCTCGTGCAGCCTAACCCTCTCGCCGCTGCCGCAACGCTCGTCGTCAAGGTCGGCTCCTCGCTCATCACGCGCGAGGGCAGCGGCCTCGATCTCGAGGCGATCGCGCGCCTCGCGGCCGAGGTCGCGGCGCTGCGCGCGCTGGGGCGGCGCTGCGTGCTGGTCTCGAGCGGCGCCATCGCCGCGGGCGTGCAGCGCCTGGGCTGGAAGCGCCGGCCGCACGCGATGCACGAGCTGCAGGCGGCGGCCGCGGTCGGACAGATGGGCCTCGCGCAATGCTACGAGAGCTGCCTGCGCGAGCATGGCCTGGCGAGCGCGCAGGTGCTGCTGACGCACGCCGACCTCGCCGACCGCCAGAGGTACCTCAACGCGCGCTCTACGCTGCGCACGCTGCTCGAGCTGGGCGTCGTGCCGGTGATCAACGAGAACGACACCGTGGTCACCGACGAGATCCGCTTCGGCGACAACGACACGCTCGGCGCGCTGGTGGCGAACCTCATCGAGGCCGATGCGCTGGTGATCCTCACCGACCAGGCCGGACTCTACGATTCCGACCCGAGAAAGAATCCG
>JBFLYF010000072.1:0-11795 GCA_040756795.1 Pseudomonadota bacterium | reverse complement strand
CTATCAGTTCGTCAGGGAAGCGCTTTTGTATTTGTCTGGAAACGCTTCATGCGAAATTCCCCTGCTCACCGTCCAGAGCGCGCATGCAATTCGTAAGAACCCCGGCAGAACCGAATATCAAAGAGGAATCCTCTACAAAGACAACAATGCCTGGAAGGTCCGCACCACCGGCCAGCAGGGCTCGGGCGTGCTGCGCTCGATGTCGGAGGCGAACTGCTTCATCGTGCTCGAGCACGAGCGCGGCAAGGTCGAGGCGGGCGAACCGGTGAGCGTGCAGCTGATGGACGCGCTGGCGTGAACCCGGTCCATCCGGATCTCGCGCCGCTGGCGCGCGCGGCGAAGATCTTCGGCCGCGAGCTGCTCACCACCGGCCAGGTGCTCGATCTTTCCGGGCCGCTGCGCGCCGCGCTCACCACCGGCCGCGGCTGGCTCAGGCCCGAGCACCGCGTGGGCGACCCGCAGCGCTACATGCGCCACCTGCTCTACGTAGACCCCGAGGACGAATTCGTCATCACCGCCATCACCTGGCTGCCCGGGCAGCAGAGCCCGGTGCACGGCCACTTCGTCTGGTGCGCCTTCGGCATCGCCGAGGGCGAGCTGACGGAAGAGCGCTTCCGCGCGCCGCGCGAGCTGCTCGAGCCGCTCGGCAGCAAGGTGCTGCACGCGGGGGAGCTCGCCGAGCTCGACCTCGGCGGGCCGATCTACCACCGCGTCTCCAACCGCACGCCGGCGCCGCTCGTCACGCTGCACGTCTACGGCGTCGCCGCCGACCGGCTCACCACCGGCATCAACCGGCTCTACCCGGGCGAATGAATTCCAACCGTGCGGTGGCGGCCTGGCTCTTCGTCTGCGCCGCGCTCACCTTCGCGATCGTGGTGGTGGGCGGTATCACGCGCCTCACCGAGTCGGGCCTCTCGATCACCGAGTGGCAGCCGATCGCGGGCGCCCTGCCGCCGCTCTCGGACGCCGACTGGGAAGCGCTCTTCGCCAAGTACCGCGAAACGCCGCAATCGAAGCTGGTCTTCGGCGAGCTGACGCTCGAAGGCTTCAAGAAAATCTTCTTCTGGGAGTACCTCCACCGCCTGCTCGGCAGATTGATCGGGATTGTTTTTTTGCTTCCATATCTCTTTTTCCTGCTGAAAAGAAAAATCCACGGGGCATTGGCGTGGCAGCTCTTCGGCGTCTTCGTCCTCGGCGCGCTGCAGGGCGCGCTCGGCTGGTACATGGTGCAGAGCGGCCTCGTCGCCGACCCGCGCGTCAGCCACTTCCGCCTCACCGCGCACCTCGGCCTCGCGCTCCTGATCTTCTCGGCCGAGCTTTGGATTGCTATTGATTTGCTGAGCGAAAAACCCGGAGGCAGGCCGAAAGCGTTTCCTCTTGTCGTTCTGGCCCTGGTCTTCCTCATGGCGCTCTCGGGCGGCATGGTGGCGGGCATGCGCGCCGGCCACGCCTACAACACCTTCCCGCTCATGAACGGCCACCTGATCCCGCCCGAGACCTTGATGCTCGAGCCCTGGTGGCGCAACTTCCTCTGGAACGTAGCGGCAGTGCAGCTCGTCCACCGCGCTTTCTTCTGGCTGCTGCTCGCCCTGATCCCGATCCTGTGGTGGCAGCTCCGGTCAACACCGGCAAGGCTCGCCGCACACCACCTGCTCGGAATGTTCGCGATTCAAGCGAGCCTGGGAATCTCGACGCTCCTGCTCGCCGTCCCCATCCCCCTCGCCGCGGCGCACCAGGGAGGAGCGGTGCTGCTGCTTGCGACAGCGCTATGGGCAGCGCACAAATCCGGGTTCGGTACAGGTTAGCCGGGCCAGGTCACCGCCCGTGGCGTGTTCAGATGATCGGGGTGAATGAAATACAGCGTCGCGACCGCCTGCTGCACTGTGATGTTGGTGGTTGCGCTCACGGTCTCGGCATTGTTCCGATGCGAGGAGATCCGATACTGGAATCAGCTCATGGCATTACCAGCTATTTCCTCTTCGCGCGCGTGCGTCCCGTCACCCCCAGCGACCTCAACCATGCCCTGCGCGTGCGCTCGAGCCATTGCAGGCGCTGGAGCGGGGTGCGCGCCAGTCCTAGCCGAAGCTGCTCGTCGGTCAACGAGTACGAGTAGTCGACCCGCGGGTCGGCGGGGATGAACCCCGTCTTGTCTCGCTCGCGGTAGCGGGTCCAGTTGAATCGCGCCATCTAGCCTCCCGATCTTCTCTCTACGCATGAGCCTGAAGCGCTCACTACTCTCCCTCGTCCTTTCTTGCCGCGTCCAGAGCCCGCTCGATCGCCAGGCGGTCGAAGCGGTCGCGCTCGCGCTGCGACTGCTTGGTCTTGAGCAGTCCTTCGAGATTGAGGGTCCGCACCGGTACGCCGTCCAGATCGATCGTGACGGCATAGGGGCGCAGCGATTCGTAGGTTTCGCCGCAGGCGTTGAACATCAGATCGACGACGAACTCGTCGGCGACCCGGATCGTCTCGTCCTGGTCGAACCAGGCCGGATCCAGATCCTTCGCGACGCGGTCCGGAAGAACGAGCAGCGCCCGCTTCACGCGCTCGGCCACTTCGCGGGAGCGAGGCAGGAGAAGGTCGATATCGGTGGTGCCGCGCTGGTAACCGAGCGCAAAGAGCGCATAGCCGCCGATCAGCAGATAATCGACTTTCTCGCGCTCGAGCGCGCGCAGCAGAGTCTTGAGGTCTTCCGCGGTGGCCGCACGCGCATCGCGTTCCATGCCGGCTAGGGCACGAGGTTCCTGGCGCGCAGATTCCTGGCGATCGCGCGCGCCTGGGCCTGCTCGCTGTGCGCGTTCGCAAGCTCGTGCGTGGCGAAGCGATAGATCCCTCGCCGGACTCCCGTCGTGCGCACCGCGGCCAACGCTGCAGCGGTTTCCTGGTGGGCCGCGCCCGCCTTGAGCGCCGCGCCCGAAGGCATGGCGGAAATCCGGTACTGCGCTCTGGAGCCGATCACGCGCATGGGGGCCAGTATACCGTGCGCATCGCGGCAGACCTCGAATCAGCCCCCCGGCTTTCTCTCTTCGGGCAGCCGCACCACGTTCGAGCTATCCGACTCCGGCGGCTCGAGCTCTGCGGACTCGATGCGCTGGAACTGCTGCGAGATCTTGCGGCTCGAGGTCTGCACGTCCTCGGCGTCCTGGTGCGCCTGGCGGATGTGGTCGGCGAGGCGCTTCATGCGCTCGTCGAACCTGCGGAAGTCCTGCCCCAGGCGCGCGAGCGCCTCGCGGATGACGTGGATCTGCTTGCGCGTCTCCACGTCCTTCAGCACCGCGCGCGCCGTATTCAGCACCGCCATCAGGGTCGTCGGCGAGACGATCCAGACGCGCTTGCCGAGCGCGTACTCGACCACCTCGGCGTGGTAGGCGTGGATCTCGGCGAACACGGCCTCCGCCGGCACGAACATCACCGCGCCGTCCGAGGTTTCGTTGGGGATGATGTACTTCTTCGCGATGTCGTCCACGTGCTTGCGCACGTCGGCGCGGAACTGCTTCTGCGCGAGCGCGCGCTCGGCCTCGCCGCCCTCGAACATGCGGTTGTAGTTCTCGAGCGGGAACTTCGAGTCCACGCACACCAGGCCGGTCGGCTCGGGAAGCCTGAGCGCGCAATCCACGCGGTTGCCGTTGGAGAGCGTGTACTGCAGCTCGAAGGCGCTCGGCGGCAGGACATTGCGCACCAGCGCCTCCAGCTGCACCTCGCCGAAGGCGCCGCGCGTCTTCTTGTCGCCGAGCAGCTCCTGCAGGCTCACCACGCTGCCGGTGAGGGTCTCGATCTTCTTCTGCGCCTCGTCGATGGTGGCGAGGCGCTGCATGACGCTGACGAAAGTCTCGTTGGTCTTCCTGAAGCCCTCGTCGAGGCGCTCGTTTACGCGGCTCGAGATCTGCTCGAGGCGCGCGTCGAGCTTGCCCGCGATCGCCTCGCGCAGCTCGTTGAACTGGCCGCCGAGCCGGTCGCCCTGCTTGGTGAGGCCGTCGTGCAGGTCCGAGAGCATTTGACGATGCTTCTGCTCGAGGGTTGAATTCATCTTCAGAATCAACACCAGCCCCAGAACCAGCACCACGAGGGCGATTGCGAGGGCAACCTCGGCCATGCGCGATTCTATCCTGTTGATCCTGCTCGCCGCGGCGCTCGCCTGGCTGCTCTGGTACATGGTGCGCGTGCCCGGCGAGCCCTGGCGCGCGCCACTCGCGCCGCTTAGCGAGGACGAGACGTGGCTCGCCGCGGCTCTGCGCGGGCACGTGCAGGCGGTCGCGAGCCGCGAGCACAACATGTTCAAGCCCGAGGCGCTCGAGAAGGCGGCGCAATATGTCGAGAGTGCGCTTGTACAGATGGGGTACAAGCCTTTGCCCCAGAAATTCAAAACCAGTATGGGTGAAGTTCGAAACATCGAAGTCGAGGTGCGCGGCTCGGGCGGGGAGATCGTCGTCGTGGGCGCGCATTACGACTCGGTCGCGGGGGCGCCGGGCGGCAACGACAACGGCTCGGGCGTGGCGGCCGCGCTCGAGCTGGCGCGGCGCCTGCGCGAGGCGAAGCCCGAGCGCGCGCTGCGCTTCGTCTTCTTCGTCAACGAGGAGCCGCCCTTCTTCCAGGGCATGGACATGGGTAGCCGGCGCTACGCCCTGCGCGCGAAGGAGAGGAACGAGCGCATCGCGGCGATGCTGTGCCTGGAGACGATCGGCTGGTATTCGGATGCGCCGGACAGCCAGCGCTTTCCCTTCCCGCTCGGCTTCTTCTACCCCTCGACCGGCAACTTCCTCGCCTTCGTCTCGAACCTCGGCTCGCGCGCGCTGCTGCACGAGGCGATCGCGTCTTTCCGCAGGCATGCGCGCTTTCCTTCGGAGGGCGTGGCGGCGCCGGCGCTGATTCCCGGCGTCGACTGGTCCGATCACGCCTCGTTCTGGGCGCAGGGCTACCCCGCGCTCATGCTCACCGACACCGCGCCCTACCGCTACCCGCACTACCACGCAGCCACGGACACCCCCGACAAGGTCGACTACGAGAGACTCGCGCGGGTCGTCGTGGGGTTGGAGAATATGCTGCGAGAACTCGCCGGTGTTCCATGAAGCGCCTGCGACCGTCGTTCCCGCGAAAGCGGGAACCCAGATTTTTTTCAGAAGGCGGCGAGATGAAAGTGGGTGCTCGTTAAATCAACAACCTGGAGCCCACCCTAGTTGTTAGGCAGACATATTGCGGCGCGAGTATGACTGTTCGACGCGCGATGCGAAATGAGGCTCATGTTTTCGAAGCAAGGGGAGTATGTTGGGAATGAGGTACGTCTCTAGAGCACTGGCGCGCCGAGCGAGGGATTCAACATCGGCGAGGCGCAGCATTCGCCCACCCCAGTCGTGGACCGCGTTCAGCCCGTCGATCTTGACTTCGTCGAGGATGTCGAATGTCGAAGCATGCGCCAAGTAGATGCTTTCGGTTTCTCTGACGCGCGCTAGTAGTTCATCGGCAGATACACTGGAAAAGTCCTTGTGCTGCTGAGCTACTGCACGATAGATCTCAACTAAGGTCGCCAAGTTTCGACAGAACTCGAGGCGTGCAACTATCAGTCGTGCAGCGAGTTGGCCGACTTTGTGCGTGAAAGCGTATAGAAGCAAATGCGCTTCACGTTGACGGCCTTCGGCTTTCAGCCGCTCCATGTCTTTAGTGACAGTAGATAACTCGCTGGTCGCTTGCTCGAAGCTCTTTTCCGCACGTGCCTTGGCCTCAGTGAGGTGCTGAACGCGAGTCTCGTAGGTCGCGATTGCCTTGTCCTTGAGCTGAATGAGGTGGTCTTGCGACTTTATGACTTCACCTTGCTTCTCGAACGCGTGCTTGTATATCCAATGAATTACGGCCACCGCGCTGCCTAACACGCTCGCTGCAATGACGAGCAAGGTTACGGCATCGACGAAGCTAAGCTTGTCGACATTTGCGATCAGTATCCTTAAGAGTTCGCTTGTCATGGCAACCGAAGGCCAATGCCGCTGCCCCGCATCATAATGTAACGGGAGCAGCCGGATATGTTGGGGTAGCAGCCGGGTTGCACCGCAATTGGTTGGGCGGGGAGCGGCGGTGGGGTCGCGTAGTCGGGCCGCGCGGCACAGTCGCTCGGAATCAGTCCCGAACCACCCATGAAACCCAGGGAGCGCTGAGATGGGTTGCCTTGTAACTACCCAGTGACCGAGTGAACCCGGCGGCTGGTCCTCCCGACTCGATTCGGTCCGTAACGGAATGAAGTCATCACGGAAAGACAAAACAAAACCTGGGCCCCCGCTTTCGCGGGGGCGACAGCCGGTGAATCTATACAGAATCCCGCAGTGTCAATGCCGGAGAAGCGGAAAGCACCTTGCGCGCCGAGAGCCAGGCGTTCAGCGAGAGCAGCAGCACGCCGGCGAGCGGGCCGGCGATCCAGAGGCCGGGGCTGGGCGGGAGGTCCAGCTCGAAGACGCGCTGCGCGAGCAGCTGGCCGATCGCCGCCGTGCCGGCGGTGGCGAGCAGGCCGGCGAGCAGTCCCATGGCGAGGAACTCCACGCGCTGGCTGCCGGTCACCTGCGCGCGCGAGGCGCCGTAGACGCGCATCACCGCCGCCTCGCGCCGGCGCTCGTCCTCGGTGGCGACGAGCGCGGAGTAGAGCACCAGCAGCCCAGCGCCGAGCGCGAAGAG
This sequence comes from Pseudomonadota bacterium, assembly GCA_040756795.1. Taxonomy (GTDB): domain Bacteria; phylum Pseudomonadota; class Gammaproteobacteria; order Burkholderiales; family SG8-39; genus RBG-16-66-20. Next base: position 5,144 of record JBFLYF010000072.1, on the reverse strand, counting down.
GAACACCACCTCCACCGCGGTGATCACCTGGTCGATGACCGCCTGCGCCTGCCTGAGCGCCGCGCCCACGTCGACCACGGTCAGGTTCGGGAAGCGTGCGGTGAGATCGTTCATCAGCCCCTCGCGCCCGGGCTCGAGACGGAACGCCGAGATGTAGCTCGCGGGAAAGCGCTCGAGCAGAGCCGGCGGCGCGATGACGAAGAAGTTCACCTTCATCGAATCCCAGCGCAGGCGCCTGAGCGACGTGATGCGCGCGCTGAACTTGTCGCCGCCAACCGCGAAGGTCAGCTCGTCGCCCATCTTCCAGCCGAGCGTCTTCGCGATGCCTTCCTCCACGGAGAATTCGCTGTCCGACGAGAACCATTTCCCCTGCACGAGCGTGTTGTGCGCGGGAGCCTGCGCGGCGAAGGACAGGTTGAACTCGCGCTCGACCAGGCGCCGCGCCCGCTCCTCGCCGAAGTCGGCCTCCGAGACCGGCTTGCCGTTCACCTGCACCACGCGCCCGCGCACCATCGGGCTCAGCTCCGTCGCGCCGATGCCGCTGCGCGCGAAGAAGTCGCGCACCTCGCCGAGCTGGTCGGCCTGCACGCCGAGGAGGAACCGGTTGGGCGCATCCGGCGGCGCGCTGCGCCGCCAGGCATCCACCAGGTCGTTGCGCGTGAAGCTGAGCAGCAGCACCGCGGTGAGGCCGAGCGCGAGGCTCGCGACCTGGATCGCGTTGCCGCGCGCATGGCGGCGCAGGTTGGCAAGCCCGTAGCGCAACGCCACGCTCGCTGATTGCAGCTTGCGGAAGGTTCTCCGGCTGGCGATAGCCCTGAGCAGGAACCACGAAAGCAGCGCGAAGCAGCCGACGGCGGCGCCGAACCCTCCGACCACGTAGGCGCCCATGCGCGCATCGCCCGCCTGCCAGACGAGCAGCCCGGCGAGCGCGGCGAGCCCGGCGGCGTACACCGCGAGCGCGCTGCCCCTGGGCGCGCCGGACTCGCGCCGGATGACGCGCACCGCGGGGACGTTCTTCAGCTGCACGAGCGGCGGCAGCGCGAAGCCGAGCAGCAGCACCAGCCCCACGAGGAAGCCCTGCACCGCGGGCAGGAGCGAGGGCGCCGGCAGGTCGGCGCGCAGCAGCTCGCCGAGGATCCCCGCGATGAGGAATTGCGCGGAGAATCCGAGCATCGTCCCTGCGGCGCAGGAGAAAATGCCCAGCAGGAAAAACTCGAAGCCGAAAAGGGACAGCAGCCGTCCCTGCGTCGCGCCCAGGCAGCGCATCACCGCGCAGCCGTCGAGGTGGCGCTCTACGAACCTGCGCGTGCCGAGCGCGATCGCGACGCCCGCGAGGATCGCCGCGAGCAGCGCGGTCAGGCCGAGGAAGCGCTGCGCGCGCTCGATCGCCGCGCGCACCTCGGGGCGGCCGCTCTCCAGGTTGTCGATCCGCTGTCCCCGCTCGAGCAGGGGCTTCACGGCTTTTTCGAGAAGAAGAATTCTTGCCGGATCACCCGCGGCGTACAGGTAATACCAGACCCGGCTCCCGGTCTGGACGAGCTGCGTCGCCGGCACGTCCGCGACGTTCATGAAGAGGCGCGGCGCGATGTTGAAGAAGTTCGCGCCGCGCTCGGGCTCGAGCGTCAGCACCGCGGCGACCTCGAAGCTCGCGTTGCCGAGCCTGAGCACGGAGCCGACCGGCGCGCCGAGCGCGCTGACCAGGCGCTCCTCGATCCACACCGTGCCGCGCCGCGGCCCCGCGGCCGCGGGCGCGTCGGGCGCGTTCGGCGCCGGCGCGATGCGCAGCCGCCCGCGCAGCGGGTAGTTCTCGCTCACCGCCTTCACGCCCGCGAGCTGAGAGCGCTCCCCCGCGATCGCCATGCTGATGAAGGTCGTCGCCTCGGCGCGCTGCAGGCCCTGCTTTGCGATCTCATCGGCCACGCCCGGCTGCCAGCGGTGGTCGGAAGCGAGCACCAAGTCCGCGCCAAGAAGCTGATGCGCGTCCCGCACGAGGGCGCGGCTGACGCGGTCGGCGAAGAAGGCGACGCTGGTGATGCTCGCGACCGCCACCACGAGGGCCGCCGCGAGCACGCGCAGCTCGCCTGCGCGCCAGTCCCGGGCCAGCATGCGCAGCGCCTGCCTCACGGCACGATCCTTCCGGCGGCGAGCCGGATCGCGCGCGTGCAGCGCCGCGCGAGCGGCTCGTCGTGCGTGACCATGAGGAGCGTGGTGCCGAAGCTGCGGTTGAGCTCGAACACCAGGTCGATCACGCCCGCGCCGGACTCCGCGTCGAGGCTCCCGGTGGGCTCGTCGGCGAACAGCAGCTTCGGGCGCACCGAGAAGGCGCGCGCCAGCGCCACGCGCTGCTGCTCGCCGCCCGAGAGGTGCTTGGGATAGTGGTGCAGCCGGTCGGCGAGCCCCACGCGGGTGAGAATCGCCCTCGCTTCCTCCTCCGCCCGGTTCTCCCTTCTCAGCTCCAGGGGCAGCATCACGTTCTCCAGCGCGGTGAGCGAGGGCAGCAGCTGGAACGACTGGAAGACGAAGCCCACGGCGCGGCCGCGCAGCTCGGCGCGCGCGTCCTCGTCGAGCGCGAAGAGGTCGACGCCGTCGAGCCGCACCGAGCCGGCGGTGGGCGTATCCAGGCCCGCCAGGATCGCGAGCAGCGTGGACTTGCCCGAGCCCGAGGCGCCCACGATCGCCACCGCCTCGCCGGCGGTGACGCTGAACTCGATTTCGCGCAGAATGACGAGATCGCTCGAGCCGCTCTGCACCGTCTTGCCGATGCCGCGCACGCTGAGGATCGTACTAGCGCTGTGGTTCATCTGCCTGGCATCGGCGGCGCCTGCCGCATCCGGGAAAACGGTGCTCGTCTACGGCGACAGCCTGTCGGCGGCCTACGGCATGCCGCAGCAGCTGGGCTGGGTGGCGCTGCTCGGGCAGCGGCTGAAGCGCGAGCGGCCCGATTATAGCGTCGTGAACGCGAGCATCTCGGGCGAGACCACCGCGGGGGGCCGCGCGCGCTTCGGCAAGGCGCTCGAGCGCCATCGCCCCGCGGTCGTCGTGCTCGAGCTCGGCGCCAACGACGGCCTGCGCGGCCTGCCGGTGGCCGAGATGCGGAAGAACCTCGGCGCGATGATCGAGCGCGCGCAGAAAGCGGGCGCGCGCGTGCTGCTGGTGGGCATGCGCCTGCCGCCCAACTACGGCATCCCGTACACGCACGCCTTCGAGCAGGCGTTCGCCGAGCTGGCGAAGCGCCATCGCGCCGCGTTCCTGCCGTTCCTGCTGGAAGGCGTGGGCGGGCAGGAGGAGCTCTTTCAGCCCGACCGCATCCACCCGACCGAGCGCGCGCAGCCTGCCGTGCTGGACAACGTCTGGGCCAAGCTCAAGCCGCTGCTCAGGTGACGGTCAGCCGGGCGGGACCCTCCTTCAGGGATCCGATCCTCGCAGCGGCGGAAAAGCCCTTGCTGCGAAAAGCCTGCAGCACTTCCTCCTCGGAGCCGGGCGCGCAGGCGACCAGCAGCCCGCCGCTCGTCTGCGGGTCGGTGAGCAGCTTCCTTTGCCAGTCGGGCGCGCCCGCGGGCAGCGAGACCTCGTGGCCGTGGCCCTTCCAGTTGCGCTCGGACGCGCCCGTCGCCACGCCTTGCTTCACCCAGCTCAGGGCCTCTTCAATGATCGGAAGGCTGGAAAAGGAAATCTGGGCCGAAACTCCGGATCCCCTGCAGATCTCCAGCAGGTGCCCGGTCAGACCGAAGCCCGTCACGTCGGTGAGCGCGTGCACGCCGGGCATCTCGGCGAGCGCCGCGCCCGTCGTGTTGAGCTTGGTGGTCGCCTCGAGCATCGCGCGGTAGCCCGCCTCCGAGAGCTTGCCCTTCTTCAGCGCCGCCGACAGGATGCCGACGCCGAGCGGCTTGCCGAGCACGATCAGGTCCCCGGCCCTGGCCGTGGAATTCTTCTTGATCTTGTCGGGATGGGCGATGCCGAGCGCGACCAGGCCGTAGATCGGCTCGAGCACGTCGATCGAATGGCCGCCCGCGATCGGGATGCCCGCCTCCGCGCACACCGACTCGCCGCCCTGCAGGATGCGGCCGATCACCGAGAGCGGCAGCTTCTCGAGCGGCATGCCGACCACCGCGAGCGCGAAGATCGGCTTCGCGCCCATGGCGTAGATGTCGGAGAGCGCGTTGGTCGCCGCGATGCGGCCGAAGTCGTACGGGTCGTCGACGATCGGCGTGAAGAAGTCCGTCGTGGCGACGAGCGCCTGCGACTCGTTCAGCCGGTAGACCGCGGCGTCGTCCGCGGTCTCGGTGCCCACCAGCAGCGCGGCAGGCAACCCGCGCACCGGCGTCGAGGCGAGCAGCTCGGAGAGCACCGCCGGCGCGATCTTGCAGCCGCAGCCGCCGCCGTGGCTGAATTCGGTCAGGCGAATCTTGTCGAGCACTTGATTCATATTCTCATTTTAATCCAGGCTGCAAGTCCGGAAGCCGCAGAACACGTCCCCACGCTCCGGCATGTAGAAATTCCTGAACGTGTTCCGCAGCAGCCGCTGCGGGGCGGCGAAGCTGCCGCCGCGCAGCACCTTGTGCGTACGGAACCAGGGCTGCGAATATTCCTTGTAGGGATCGATCTCGAACCCCGGGTAAGGCGCGAAGTCGCTCGCGGTCCACTCCCAGACCCCGGCCGCGTTCTCGATGCCCCCCGAGGCGGCGGCGAGCTCGCGCTCGGCCTCGGTGGGCAATCGCCGCTTCGCCCAGCGGCAGAAGGCCTGCGCCTCGTTCCAGTCCACGTGCAGCACCGGGGCATCGGGCGCGGGCGGCAGCCACCGGTCGAAGCGCCGCTCGAGCCATTGCCCGTCCTGCCTCTTCCAGTAGCGCGGCGGCTTGCCGCCGTCCAGCACGAACTCGAGGTATTGCCGGTTCGTGACCGGCGTGGAGGCGACCCGGAAAGGCGCGATGTCGACCTCGTGCTCCCATTTCTCGTTGTCGAACACGAACCCCTCGGCCTTACGCGCGCCCAGCATGAACTTGCCGCCTTGGAATTCAAGGTCTTTTCCCGAATTCGCCCTTGGAAAAGAAGGCTCCTGCAGTGGATTTGCGTAACCCAAGGTCTGATGCGTATAAAGAAAAGCCTCGGCGTGCATGTCCTCGTGGAACGTCGCCAGGCGAACG
>JBFLYF010000071.1:0-11995 GCA_040756795.1 Pseudomonadota bacterium | reverse complement strand
GACTACGCGCATTTCCTGTGGTGGCGGCCCGAGGCCATGGCGCGCGTCTGCGCGCAGGCGCTCGAAGCCGGCATCGAGCCCGAGTACGTGAAGAGCCTGGTGCGGCGCCGCGGCCTCGCGCCCGAGCCGCCGCCGCTGCTGGTCGAGGACTGGCCCTGGTGCTTCCGCGTGCGCACCCTGGGCAGCTTCGACATCCTGCGCCACGACGCGCCGCTCGGCGGCTCCGGCAAGGCGCAGCGGCGGCCGCTCGAGATGCTGAAGGTGCTGATCGCCTGCGGCGGGGAGCGCGTGAGCGAGGACCGCGTCACCGGCGCGCTGTGGCCGCGCATCGACGGCGATTCCGCTCACCGCTCGTTCACCAGCACGCTGCACCGGCTGCGCAAGCTCCTCGGCGAGGACCGCGCGGTGCTGCTGCACGAAGGCAAGGTGACGCTCGACCGGCGTTACTTCTGGATCGACGCCTGGGCGTTCGACGAGCTGGTGCAGAGAATCGAGGCGGCGTTCGCGCGCGCGCGGCCGCAACCGGATGCCGAGAGCGTGGAGCGCTTTTCGGCGCGGCTGCTCGAGCTCTACCGCGGGCCCTTCCTCGGCAACGAGCCCGACGAGGCCTGGCAGCTCGAGCGGCGCGAGCGCATGCGCAGCCGCTTCGTGCGCGCGATGCAGGCCATCGGCCGCTGGTGGGAGCAGGCGGGCCTTGCCGAGCGGGCGCACGGCTTCTACGAAAAGTGCTTTGAAACCGACCACTTGGCCCGGCCCGCGACCACTTCTAAGCAATACGTAAGCGACCGGTAAGCGGGCTTTGCAGGCCCGCGGTCGAAGATCGCTCCACCAGGCAAGCCGCACGCCTGCCACTCAAAGGAGCGAACCATGAAAGCGAACGGCAAACTCACCGCGGCGCTCGCGTTCTCCACGCTCGCGCTCGCAGGCTGCTACGTCGTGCCCGCGGTCGGGCCCGACGGCCAGCCCATCTACCACGCCTACCCGATCCCGCCCGGGCCGCCGCCTCCGGGAGCGTACCCGGTGGTGCTGCAGGCGCGCCTCTACCCCGACAACGATCTCGCCACCCAGACCGGCGTGGTCAGCGGCACGGTCACCAACATGATGACCGGCAAGGGGCGCTTCCAGCTGCAGTACGGCGGCGAGGTGCTCACCGGCGAAGCGACACGCGTGGACGGCGATTCGCGGCGCGGCATCGCGAGCGCCTACGGCTCGGGCGGCGCCTACATGAGCTGCGAGTACCAGATGAACAACCCGCGCCAGGGCGCAGGCACCTGCCTCTTTTCCAACGGCGCGCGCTACAAGGTGCACATCGGGAGCTGAGCGGCGGTGGGCATCCGATGCCGACCGGGCGAAGCGGGGCAATCTTGCCGCGGGGCCTGCTCCCGGCGGCGGCGCTACGCCCGGCCGGCGGCCGGCTCCTGGAGGGCGCCCTCGCCGATGTACTTGCGCGCGGTCCTGCGGTCGAGCCCGGTGCGTTGCGCGACCTCGGCATACGAGCCGCAGCGCCGGTAGAGCAGTGCGCAGTAACGGGCGAGAAGCTCCCTCGCGTTCAGGCGCCCGGAGCGCACCGCTTCGGCGAGCCTGCCTTCCTCGTCCGGCGCAGGGCCGGCGAGCTCCGCGGCGTAGCGCCCGGTGAGGAGGATGCGGCGCACTGCCTGCTCAAGCTCGCGCACGTTGCCGGGCCAGCCGTAGCCGCGCGGCAGATCGCGCTCGAGGGATTGCGTCACGCGCGCAGCAAGCTCCGCGTCCTCGGCCCCGCAGATACGCGCGACGAGAAGGCGCACGAGGAGCGGCAGCTCTGCGGCCGACTCCTCGATCCTCTGGCGCAGCGGCGGCACGCGGATGACGTCCGAGCACAGGCGGTAATAGAAATCGTCGCGAAAGCGCCCGGCGCGGCGCAGCTCGTCGAGCGGCCGGTTGGTGGCCGCGATCACCCGCCCCGCGAAGCGCCGCGCCTCGCGGCTGCCGAGCGGCGTGAAGCTGCGCTCCTGGAGCACATGCAGCAGCTTGATCTGCACCGGGATCGAGACCTCCCCGATCTCGTCCAGGAACAGCGCTCCGTGCGCGCTGCAGCGCTCGAAGACCCCTACGTGGTGCTCGATCGCGCCCGTGAAGGCGCCCTTGCGGTGGCCGAAGAGCTCGGACTCGATCAGCGTCTCCGGGAACTGCGAGAGGTTGATGGCGATGAAGGTGTGCATGAAATTGGCGGCGAAGCGGCGCTGCTGCGGGAGGTAGGGAATGAACTCCGAGCGCCCGATCGCCGCGGCGGCCGAGCCTTTGCCGCTTCCGGTCTCGCCGAGCAGCAGCGTGGAGAAGTCCTCCATCCGATTCCACAGCGCCCGGTCGTATCCGTCCATGTCGTGCGTGAACACGTTGTCCCACAATGCGCGGCGCAGCCTGCGCATCGACTCGCACTCCCCCGCGAGCGAGGGCACGATGAAGCGGAACGCGCGCCGCAGCTGGAAGAAGATCGCGAAGTAGCGGGTCGCGTGCGGCTCGCCGAAGCCACGCCGGACGAGCTCTCCGATCACGGACCCGGCCAGCTCGTCGGCGGCGCAAGGTTCCTCCCGCGCGGTTTGACGCTCGATCAGCGCGTCGAGCGCCGGCACGTGCCGCTGGTAACAGACATAGAGGAACGCGGTCTCGACCAGGCGCCGATCGCGGGCATCCAGTGCGGCGAGGGTCGCCGGCTCGGCGTAGGGCCGCAGCCGCGGCTCGACCACGTTCATCAGCGCCTCGCGAGGCGGCTCCCCTGCGCCCGCCCCGGCGCGCGAAAGCATCGTCCGGACCAGGTCCGCGCGCTCGTCGCTGAACGGATTGCCGTACACGACGCGGCCGAGCGCGAGCAGGAACTCGCGGTCCGTGGCCGCCAGGCGAGCAGTTCCCATGGTTCCTCCTTCGGAAGGCGATGCGCAGGAACTGTATGCCTGGCATACAGAAAATGCCAGCTCGACCTCGGATCGGAAGTGGACAGATCTATCGAATATTTCATCAGATCAGTTAGTTAGGTGATCGAGGCAGGGATGGCACGAGCGTTGCGCGGCCTGCTGGCAAGAAGCAAGGAGGACGGATATGGACTACACCGAAAGCAGGCAAGGGAAGGAGGCGGCGAAACGCAGTTGTTCAAATCGACCGCCCGTCGCCACGCTGCGCTCGGCATTGCGGCCCATCGCGCGTTTCGCCGTGGCGCTGTGGCTGGTCTTCTGCCAGTACGGCTGCGCTTCGCTGATCGGAGCCGCCGTCGGCGCGACCTTCGACGCCGTCGAAGGAGTCCGCGATGAACGAAATCTTCGCTGATCGCGCGAGCCCGGTCACGTCCCGCGAGCGGGACGTGCTGGGTCTTCTCGCCCGCGGCTGCACCTACTCGCGGATCGCGGAACGGCTCGGCATCTCGCCCCACACCGTGTCGAGCCACATCAAGAGCGTCTACCGCAAGCTCGGCGTGCGCTGCGCGGCGGCGGCCGTGATGCGTGCGGTCGAGCTGCGGCTGCTCGCCGGCGACTTCGACCGCGCCGGCGGCACATGAGCGACGCAACCGCCGGGGGCATTCGAGCCATGACGCGGCAAGCCACCGAATTCGCCGCACCGGAAGAGGCGACGCTCCGCCGGCCCCGGAGCGTGCTGCCCCTGGCCGGTCTCGGCGAAGCGGACCAGCGACGAATGGTCGCCCTTGCCACGCTCGTCTGTCCCGGCAGCGACGCGTACCTGATGCCGCGTCTTCGCAGCTACGCGTACGCCATCACGGCCGACGACGAGCGGGGCCTCGCCGCGTTCGAGTTGCTTGACGAGTTCGGGACGGACGCCGAAAGATTCGTGTACCTCGGTCCGCTCTTTTCCCGCGACGGGGCGTGCGTGGCGCTGATCTCTGGCTTCGTCCAGGCCCTGCTGGATGCGCCGCGGTGCTTCCACCTCCTTTCCGAGGTGCAGAACCCAGAGGCCGCGCTGCTGTTCAAGGCGCTGTTCCCGACGACTTCCTATCCGGCGTTCGGGCGGCGGGCGGTCCCGGCCTGGGTGCAGGAGATCGCCGCCCGATTCGCGCGTGAACTCCGGCACATTCAGAACCTGGATACCGGCAGGCTCGCCACCTCCTGCACGACGACGCTCTTTCGCCGCAGGCCCGGCTGCGAGGCGGTCCAGCACTGGATGGAAAGCCGGGGCGTGTTCCTCGATCGCGGCGACTCGCAGGTTTTCGTGGTGAGCTGCGCCTCGCCAGAAACACGCTCGCGTCTGGCCGCGGACGTTCGCCGGAGCCGGCAGAGGTTCCGCCACTGGAAGCAGTGGCGCCCGCGGATGCTGGCGCGGTTCGCGAGGGCTGCCTGCCATGACTGACCTTTACTTCGCGCAGGTCCGCGAGGACAGCATGGTCGAGCGCGCGCTTCAGACCGAGCGGGCGTCCCGCCGGATCGTCTGCATCGGCTCGGGCGGCTGCACTGCGCTTTCGCTCCTGCGCGACGAGGTGGAGCGGGTCTACGCCGTCGACTCGAACCCGGCGCAGTGCGCGCTGCTCGAGCTGAAGAAAGCCGCGGTCGGGCTCCTGGATCGCGACGCCTACCTCGCCTTTGTCGGGGAGTCGCACGCCGGCGATCGCCTCGAGACCTACGCGCGGCTCGCCGTGCGCTTGCCCGCCTACGCCAGAGAGTACTGGGACAAACACCCGGCCGACCTGCTCCTCGGAATCAACCAATGCGGGGCGACCGAGCGCTTCTACCGCTTCGTGGGAGCGAATCTGCGCAACAGCGTCTGTGCAGACGCCGTCTGGCGCGAGCTCTTCGACTGCGCGAGCGTCGAGGAGCAGCGCGTACTCTACGCAAGGCACTTTACCGCGGAGTCCTGGCGCACGGCCATTCGGGTCCTGCTGAGTCGCACGACCCACCTGCAGTTCTTCCCCTCGTTCATGTTCGCGCAGGCTACCGAGCACGACCTGGGGCGCTTCTTCGCCGGCCAGTTCGAGCGCGAACTGCTCGGCAAGTCGGTTGCCAACAACTATTTCCTCTCGCAGTTCGTGTTCTCGTCGTACCTCGCCGATCGCCCGCAGGGAACGCCCCACTACCTGAGCGAGCAGGGATGGACGGCCGCGCGAGGCAACCTCGAGAAGCTCATCGTAGTCCACGAGACGCTGCAGGAGATCCTGCCCCGCCTGAGCGGTGTACAGGCGTTCTTCCTGTCCAACGTCTTCGATTGGGCGGGCGCGGAGGACCGGAGGCGCATCTGTCAGGGAATTCTCAGGGCGGCAGACCGCGATTCGCTCGTGCTCTATCGGAACATGCTGTCGGCGCACCCGCTGCCGGAATTCTTCCGCGAGCGACTCGTCGTCGACAAGGCCCGATGCGCCCGGCTGCACGGCATGGAGCGCTCGATGATGTACCAGCAGGTCGTCGCCGGAGAAATCGCGTGAGCTACGAATTCCGCAGGCTCGACGGCTCCCACAACGGCGAACTGCTCGCGCTTGCCGCCGCGGTTCAGACGGGCGGCGACTCCTTCCGCGTGCTGCGGGATCCCGATTTCTTCGCGCTGTCCCGCGATTTCGGCGAGGCGTCCTACTGGGGCGCGTTCGCCGGCGGCCGGCTGGTCGGCTGCGTCGGACTGACGCGCCAAAAGCGCTTCCTCGGTGCGAGCGCGCGTGACGCCTATTACCAGCACGATCTGCGCGTGCACCCGGCGCACCGGAACTGGACCGTTCTCCATGGGTTGCTGTGCCGGATCTACGACGACAACCCGGCGCCATGGCTGTTCACGACGATCCTGGACGGCAACGAGAATTCGCCCAAATTCGCCCGCGCGATGCAGCGGTTTCTCGGCGCGCGGCCCATCGGCAGGACGGTCCATGCCGGGGTGCCGCTCTTCGTGCCGTGGCGCCGCGCTGCGTCGCGGGTGGTCGGCCTGGACCCGGACCGCGCCTGGGCTGCCTACGTGTCACTCGCGCGGACCATGGACTTCGCCCCGGCCGACGAAGCGCGCTTCCGCAAGCCCGACGGCGTCTTCCTCGGCCTGCGCGCTGCCGGGCGCATCGCCGCGGTGTGCAAGCTGGTCGATCAGTCGGCATCGCGCCGCATCGTGGCCGTGAGGTCAGCCGGTCCCGCGTCGCGGCTGCTCAGCCTCCTGTGCCGGTTGCGCGGCCGCGCGGCCCTTCCGCGCCCCGGGCAGGCGCTGCGCCACGCCTATCTCGCGTATTGCGCGGGAGAGCCCGGCCTCGGCTATAGGGCCGAATTCCTCGCCTATCTCTCGCGTTCCAGGGAGCATGACTTCAGCTACGCGTTTCTCGGTCTTCCGGAGCGCGAGGCGGCCTTTCGGCGCGGCCCGCTCACCGTCGCGTTGTGCTCGACGACTTACGCATGCGGCCGGATTCCGGACGGGCTCGCATTTTCGTTCCACGAACTGACCCTGGTATGAGGTGGCGGCCATGAGCGCATTCGAGGACCTCAGGACCTTCACTACGCGACTGTTCGCTCGCAGCGCGATCGAACGCCATGCGCTCTTCGTGCGCCTCGAGGCCGGGGAACTCTCGCCGGCGCAATTGCGCGCGCTCGCGCTCCAGATCCACCACGTGGTCGACCATTTTCCGCGCTTTCTCGCGGCGATCCTCGCGAATATCCCGGACTACCGGGTGCGCATGCCGCTCGTCGAAAATCTCTTCGAGGAACACGGGCGAATGAATCCACACGCCGTGCACGTCGAGACGTACGCGAAATTCCTCGCGAGCCTGGGCCTTTCCGCGCGCGAGATCGGAACGAGTCGGCCGGCGGTTCCGGTTGTCGCCTACAACCGCGCGATCACCGACCTTTGCCTGCACTACCCCTATCCGGAGGGGCTCGGCGCGCTCGGGGTCATCGAGGAAATCGTGGCGCGCGTGTCCCTGATCGTGGGCCGTTTCGCCGCGCGGAACCTGAAGCCGTCGGACGGCTCGCTCGCCCACTTTGGCGATCACGAGACGCTGGACGTGAGCCACTCCAGCGAGATCTATGAGCTGGCTGCGGCCTGCTACCAGGGAGAAACGCGCCGCGCCGTCGAGCAGGGACTGCTGCTCGGGATGTACTACCACCGGCGGCTCTACACCGACCTGCTCGAGGAGATCGTGGCATGAGGACCGGGGCGCTTGTCGACGCGGCAGTGGGCGTCGGCCTTGGCAAGTCCGCGCTCGTCGCGGCCGGCGTGGCGGCGTGCACCGTTCTCGTTCTCGTGCTGTTTGCCGGCTATCGGAGCCTGAACCACGGGGTCGAGTCGTATGCCGGACGGGCAGGAAGCGATCTCTGGATCGCGCCGCCCGGCACGGACAACATGATTCGCTCGGGCGGCTACATCCCGGCATCGTGGGAGACGCGGTTGAGAGCGCTCGCAGGCGTTGCAGCCGTCGATCCTGTGCTGCGGACTTTTGCGGCCGTCGAGACTGCTGCGCCGCATTCCCTGCGGCTGACGCTGCTCGCGATCGGGTACCGGGGACCTGCCGGCATGGGCGGGCCCTCTTCGATCCGGATCGGGCGGCCGCCACGGGCGGCGGGAGAGGTCGTCATCGATCGCGCCGCCGCTTTCCGTTTGGGCGTCGGCGTCGGCGACGAGGTGCGCGTGAACGAAGTCCCCCTGCGCATCGTCGGCCTCTCGGACGGCACCAACCTCATCGGCACGCAGTTTCTCTTCGGCGACTACGCCTCCGCGGTAGAAGCGGTAGGGGTGGCCGGCCGGACCTCGTTCTTCGTTGTTCGTCTCGCCGAGGGCGCGGATGCGGAGGAACGCGCGCAAGCCGTCAGGCGTCTGCTTCCTGGCGCGTCGGTGATGACGCGCCGCGAATTCCTTCGCAACAACCTGCGCGAAGTCGCCGCAGGCCTGGTTCCGCTGCTCGCCGTGCTCGCCGGTCTCGGCCTTGGCGTCGCTTCCGCTCTCGTGGGGCTGCTCGTCGAGGGCCTTGTCGAGAACCGCAAGACCGATCTCGCGGTGCTGCTCGCGCTGGGCGCCGGCACGCGCTCGATCGGGACCGGGCTTGCGCGCGCGGTCGCGAAGGTGCTGGGTGCCGGCCTGCTGCTGGGCGCCGCCGCGGCACTTGCCCTCGGGCTGGTGCTCGAGCGCTGGATGCCCACGGTGGAGCTGACCTTTCGCCTCGCGGATCTTGCGTGGGCGAGCTGCCTGTTCGGCGCCGCGGGGCTTGCCGCCATCGCCGTCCCGCTGGCGCGCCTGGGCCGGATCGATCCGCTGGAGGCCTTCCGGCCATGACAGTCCTGAGGCTCGCCGAGGTCACCATGCGGCGCGGCGAAGGAGCGCACGGTCGCACGGTGCTGGATCGGGTTTCGCTCCAGGTCGCAGGGGGCGAGATCGTCCTGATTCACGGGCCGAGCGGCTCGGGCAAGACGACGCTGCTCGCGCTCGCCGCGGGACTGCTGACGCCCGATCGCGGCGAGGTGATGATCGAGCGTTGCGCGCTCGCGCGGGCATGCGCGAGCGCCCGGCGCCGGCTGCGCGCGCAACGCGTAGGGTTCGTCTTTCAGCGCGCCAATCTGCTGCCCCGGCTCTCGGTGCGTCAGAACGTGCTGCTGCAAGCCGCGCTCGCCGGCGTCGGCGGATCGGACGCCGAGAAACGCACCGACGAGCTGCTCGCGGCCCTGGGCCTCGCCAGGCAGGCCCTGCAGCTGCCGGTTCATCTCTCGGCGGGCGAAGAGCAACGCGTCGCCGTCGCCCGCGCTCTGGTGCATCGCCCCGCGCTCGTGCTCGCCGACGAACCCACGGCCAGCCTGGATGGGGCCTCGGGCCGCGCCGTGGCCGCGCAACTCACGCGCCTTGCCGCGGCGGCGGGCGCCGGCGTGCTCGTCGCGACCCACGACCCCCGCCTCGACGATCTGGGCGAGCGCCGCATCGTCATGCAGGACGGCCGCCTCCGGTCGTCATCGGGCCGCGAAGGTTGAAGCTTTTCTCCCCCGATCATGGGATGGATTTCCGCGCATCTTCGTTCGATCATCTGCCATGCGCGGGTTGGCGGCTTCCGCACTCCTTGCCCTGGCCGGTTGCGCTTCGGATTGGGCGGTGCAGGACTCGGTGAGCGACCTGCGAGCGGTCATGACGACGGCGGGACGATTGCCGATGAAAGTGGAGCCTTGCACCGACAGGACGGGACACGCCGCCCGCGACCTCTCGCGGGAAGCGACGGACGCACTGCTCGAAAAGCTGAGGGCCGCAGGCGAGTTCGACGTGCGGGACGACGGGCGCTACGTGCTGAGCTGCGATATCTCGGCCTTCGTGGAAGGCAGTGCGTTCCAGCGCTGGCTGCTGCCGGGCTGGGGCGCAACCTCGAGCCAGGTGGCGGTGATGGTCCGGGATTCGAAAACGGGAGAAACGGCCGCAATCGTGCGCGGCAAGGCGACCGTGGCGGCGGGCGGGCTTTACACCGTGGACGCCGACCGGATCATCCTGGCTTCCGCGCTCGACGACGTGGTGAGGCAGCTGCGCCAGCTCGTGGCCGGCGCGATACCGGGGAAATAGGCCATTTCATTCGGGAGACAAGCGATGCCCGATCCGACAATCCGTATTGCTCTGGCAGCCGCATGTGCCTGCTTCCTCCAGGTTGCCGCGCCCGTGGTTTACGCACAGCAGTTCGGGACCGGCGCGTTTCCGAGGACCGATTCGATCGAGAAGCAGCTCAGGCGCGGCGCCTCGACCAGGGCGGACGTGCAGCGCCTGCTGGGGGTGCCGAACGGCGCCGGACGCGGCGACATGGCGCGTCCGGCCGGGATGGCGACGCCGCCGATGGGTGACGGCCCGCGCGAGATCTGGTTCTACGACGATGTCGAGGTCACGGACATGAAGTCCGACGAAAGCGCGGTCACCATGAAACTGCGCCAGCAGATCCTGCTCGTGTTCTTCAAGGGGGACATCTTCGATGGCTACCTGTGGACTTCCAACGTATTCACGCCGACGGCCAGCCAGTGACCTGACGGCCCCTGCGGCCCTGCGCCGTCTGGCGCGGGCGCTCGCGATCGGGCTGGGCATCGCGGCGGCGGCGGGGTGCGCGCCCATGATGACCTTCGGCTCCATGCCGCAGGTCGAGCGCCTGCAGTCCCTCAAGCTCGGCGGCTCCAGGGCGGGCGACGTCCTCGGGGTTCTCGGGGAGCCTCGCGGCCGCGGGCAGGCGGGCTTCGCCGGCCTGCCGCAGCAGGAGGTCTGGTTCTACGAGTACATGCAATCCGACGGGCGCAAGGTCCAGATGAAGATGCTGCTCGTGTTCATGGATCAGGACCTGTACGCCGGGCACTTGTGGTTCTCCTCGGGTCAACTGTACGGGGTGACAAAATGAGCGCCGCGAACCCGGTTGGAAGCGGGGTGAAGAAGTGCGTCGGGTGGCGGCCGGCGCGCCGGCTCGCCGGACGCGCGGCCGTCGTTCTCGCCGCAAGTCTCGTCGCCCTGGTTCCAAGCGTGCTGGGCGGCTGCGGGGTGATGCAGATCCGCGCGGGCAAGAGGCCCGACGTCAGCGCCATGCAGGGATCGCTGCACGTAGGGAGATCCACGCAGCAGCAGGTCCGCGCGTTGCTCGGCGATCCCGACGGCCGCGGGCGCTCGATGCTCCCTTGGCAGCCCTCGCCGCGCACCGTGTGGAGCTACTACTACGAGGAAGGCGTGATCGACCTCGGCGGCGAAAACAGCGACGATCGAAGGATCTTCCTCTACGTGTTCTTCGACGAAGACCGCTTCGACGGCTACCTGTGGTTCTCGAGCCTGAAGCCGTCGCCTCCGGCACGAACGGCATCGCGATCTACCCCTTAGTCGCGCGATCTCCTGCGGGGAGCGCCGCGAGGATGATCTCTACGCAGCGCGCGGGCGTTTCAGCGACGTCCACCGCGATCGCCTCTGAAGGCGGCTCGAGCGCCGCAAACTGGCTCTCGAGCAGCGAGGCAGGCATGTAGAGGTGTTTTCGCGCTCTCAGCCGGGATTGAATCAGGTCGAACGCGCCATGCAGATGCACGAACCGCACCCTCTCAAGGCCTGAAGCAAGTCTTCCCCTGTAGATGTCCTTCAGCGCGGAGCAGGCGAGCACCGCGTTCTTCCTTCCCCGCAATTCCTGGTTCAACCGCTCGAGCCAGGGCCACCGGTCCTCGTCCGTGAGCGGGGTCCCCGCGGCCATCTTGGCGATGTTGGCGGGAGGGTGGAAGTCGTCGCCTTCGACGAATTCGCAGCCGAGGCGCGCGGCGAGCAGCCGCCCGATCGTGGTCTTGCCCGAGCCGGATACGCCCATCACCACCACGATCATCTCTTCTGCACCGGGTGGCCGCCGAAGCTCGCGCGCATGGTGGCGAGCAGCCTCCTCGCGTAGTCGGCCCCGCCCTGGCTGGAGAAGCGCGCCATCAGCGCCATGGTGATGACGGGCGCGGGCACGCCGAGCTCGACCGATTCGAGCGCGGTCCAGCGCCCTTCGCCCGAATCGGCGACCACCGGCGCGACGGCCTCGAGGTCCTCGTCGCGCTTGAGAATCTCGGCGCACAGGTCGAGGAGCCAGGAGCGCACCACGCTGCCATGGCGCCAGGTCTCCGCGAGGCGCCCGGAGTCGAACTCGAACTCCTTGCGCGCGGCGAGCAGCGCGAAGCCCTCGGCGAGCGCCTGCATCATGCCGTACTCGATGCCGTTGTGGATCATCTTGGCGAAGTGCCCGGCGCCGCTCGGACCGCAGTGCAGCCACCCGGTGTCGGGCGCGGGCGCGAGGATGCGCGCGAAGGGCTCGAAGCGCTCGATCGACTTGGGCGTGCCGCCGAGCATGAGGCAAAAGCCGTTGGCGAGGCCGTGGATGCCGCCCGAGACCCCGGCGTCCACGTAGCGCAGGCCCCGCTGCGAGAGCTCGAGCGCGCGCGCCATCGAGTCGCGGTAGAAGGCGTTGCCGCCGTCGACCAGCGTGTCGCCCGCCGAGACGAGCGGCAGCAGCTCGCGCAGCGCGTCCTCGGTAGGCTGGCCCGCGGGCAGCATGAGCAGGATGACGCGCTCGCCCGCGAGCTGCGCCGCGAGCGCGGCGAAGCCCTCCACGCATTCG
>JBFLYF010000070.1:0-12041 GCA_040756795.1 Pseudomonadota bacterium | reverse complement strand
AGGTGCGCAAGGCGCACTCGGTGGACGAGCTGCTCAAGGCGAGCGACTTCATCACGCTGCACGTGCCGCTCGCGGAGAAGACGCGCGACCTGGTCAACGCGAAGAACCTGCGCCACATGAAGGCGAGCGCGGTGCTGCTCAACTTCTCGCGCGAGGGGGTGGTCGAGGACGCCGCGGTGCTGAAGGCGCTCGAGTCGAAGCACCTGCGCTGCTACGTCACCGACTTTCCGTCTGCGAGGCTGCTCGGCGTGCCGGGCGTGGTGGCGCTGCCGCACCTGGGCGCCTCGACGCGCGAGGCCGAGGACAACTGCGCGGTGATGGTGGTCGACCAGGTGCGCGAGTACCTGGAGCACGGCGGCATGACGAACGCGGTCAACTTCCCGGACGCGGTCATGCCGCGCGAGTCGCCGTATCGCCTGGCGATCGCCAACGCCAACGTCCCCAGCATGCTGGCGCGCATCTCGCACGCCATGGGCAGCCGCAAGATCAACATCCACAACATGCTCAACAAGTCCAGAGGCGAGATGGCCTACACGCTGGTCGACGTCGACAGCCCGGTGCCCGAGGCCGCGCTCGAGGAGCTGCGCGCGATCAAGGGCGTGCTCGCGGTACGCTACCTCCCTGCCGAGGACTGAGCGACGCCGTGAGCGCCAAGGAGATCGCGAAGCTGCGCGCGAAGATCGACGCGCTCGACGACGAGCTGCTCGTGCTGCTCGAGCGTCGCATGGGCCTGGCGCGGGAGATCGGCGAGCTCAAGGGAAAGGCCCCGGCCTACCGCCCGGAGCGCGAGGGCGAAATACTGCGCCGCATGCCGGCGAACGCCCGGGCCGTATTTCGCGAGGTCATCTCGCTCTGCCGCTCCGTGGAGCAGCTGGTCAGCGTCTCCTACCTCGGGCCCGCGGGGACCTTCAGCGAGCAGGCGGTGCGCAAGCATTTCGGCCGCGCGGTGCAAGCCGTCCCGGCGGCGTCGATCGACGAGGTATTCCGCGCCGCCGAGTCCGGGGCGGTGCAGTTCGCGGTGGTGCCGGTGGAGAACTCGACCGACGGCACCGTGGGCCGCAGCCTCGACCTGCTGCTGCTGACGCCGCTGAAGATCTGCGGAGAGATCGAGCTGAAAGTCCAGCAGAATCTGCTTTCCAGGTTGAAGAGCCTCAAGCAGATCAGGAAGATCTACTCTCATGCCCAGTCCCTGGCGCAGTGCGCCGCCTGGCTGAACCGCAACCTGCCGGCGGCGGCGCGCATCGAGGTCGCTTCCAACGCCGAGGCGGCGCGGCGCGCGATGCAGGAGAAGGGCGCGGCCGCGATCGCCGGCGAAGCCGCCGCGGCGCGCTACCGGCTGAAGGTGCTGGCGAGCGCGATCGAGGACGATCCGAGCAACACCACGCGTTTCCTGGTGCTCGGGGCGCTCGAGCCCGCGCCCACCGGGCGCGACCGGACGTCGCTGGTCATGTCGGCCGAGAACAAGCCGGGCGCGGTGCACGCGCTGCTCACGCCCCTCGCCGCCAACGGCGTCAGCATGTCGCGCATCGAGTCGCGCCCGGCGAGGGCACGATCCGCGCTGTGGGAGTACGTCTTCTTCGTCGACATCGAAGGCCATCAGTCCGACGCCCGGGTGAGCAAGGCGCTCGATGCGCTCAGAAGCAAGGCGCCATTCCTCAAGATCCTCGGGTCCTATCCGATCGCGGTGAGCTGACATGCTGATCGATCCCTGCGAGCTGTCGCCTTCCTACGTGCGCTCGATCGCGCCCTACCAGCCCGGCAAGCCGATCTCGGAGCTGGCGCGCGAGATGGGGCTCAAGGAGGAGAGCATCGTCAAGCTCGCCTCCAACGAGAACCCGCGCGGCATCGGACCGCGCACCCGGGCCGCGATCGAGGCGGCGATGCGCGAGATCGCGCGCTATCCCGACGGCAACGGCCACGAGCTGAAGGTGGCGCTTGCGCGGCGCTACGGCGTCGACACGGCCGCGATCGTGCTCGGCAACGGCTCGAACGACGTGCTCGAGCTGGTGGCGCTCGCTTTCCTCGGGCCGGGACGCGCGGCGGTGTACTCGCAGCACTGCTTCGCGGTCTACCCCCTCGCCACCCAGGCGCGCGGCGCGCGCGCCATCCCGGTGCCGGCGAAGAGCTACGGCCACGACCTCGACGCCATGGCGGCGGCGATCGACGACGAGACCTACGTCGTCTGGGTGGCGAATCCGAACAACCCGACCGGGACGCTCGTGCCGCCGCCGGAGCTGGAGGCCTTCGCCCGGAAGGTGCCCGAGCGCGTCATCCTCGTGATCGACGAGGCCTATAACGAATACCTGCCGCCCGAGCTCAAGGCCGAGACGGTGAAGTGGCTGAAGCGCCACCCGAACCTGGTCGTGACGCGCACCTTTTCCAAGGCCTACGGCCTCGCGGGCCTGCGCGTGGGCTACGCGTTCGCGCACCCCTCGGTCGCCGACATCATGAACCGCGTGCGCCAGCCGTTCAACGTCAACAGCCTCGCGCTCGCCGGGGCCACCGCGGCGCTCGACGACATGGAGTTCGTGGCGCGCAGCTTCGCCGAGAACCTGCAGGGCATGCGCCAGATCGAGGAGGGGGCGAGGAAGCTCGGCCTGGAATGGATTCCCTCCTATGGGAACTTCATCACCCTGCGCGTCGGCAAGGCGAACGAGGTCTACCGGCGGCTGCTCAAGCGCGGCGTGATCGTGCGCCCGGTGGGCGGCGGCTACCAGCTGCCCGAGCACCTGCGCGTGACGATCGGCACGGCGGCCGAGAACGAGCGGTTCCTCTCCGCGCTCGCCGCGAGCCTGAAGGAATAATGCGCTTCGGCAAGGTCGCCGTCATCGGCGTCGGGCTGATCGGCGGCTCTTTCGGCCTGGCGCTGAAGCGCGCGCGGCTCTGCGGGCGCGTGGTCGGCGCCGGGCGCGGCAAGGCGAACCTGCGCAGGGCGCTGAGGCTCGGGGCCATCGATTCGATCGCCGCCCTGGAGCACGCGGTAAGCGATGCCGACCTGGTCTTTGTCTCAACGCCCGTCTCTCATTTTGAAAAGATATTCAGGGAAATAAGGCCAGCCCTGAAACCCTCCGCAATCGTGACCGATGCCGGCAGCACGAAGCGCGGCGTGGTCGCCGCGGCGAGAAAAGGGCTTGGCCGCAAGGTCGCGCAGTTCGTCCCGGCGCACCCGATCGCCGGCGCGGAGAAGAGCGGCGCCGCCGCGGCGCGCGCCGACCTGTTCGAGGAGAAGAGGGTGGTTCTGACCCCGCTCAAGGGAAATTCCTCTCATCAGATTCGGGTTCTGACGGGCGTCTGGCGCAGGCTGAAGGCAAAAGTCTCGAAAATGACCCCGGCCGAGCATGACGCGGTCTTCGCCGCAGTGAGCCACCTGCCGCACCTGCTCGCCTACGCGCTGGTGAGCGACATCGCCGGCCGGCGCGATGCGCGGCGGCTGTTCGGCTACGCGGCGGGGGGCTTTCGCGACTTCACGCGCATCGCCTCCAGCCACCCGGAGATGTGGAGAGACATTGCGGTTGCGAACGGGGACCGGTTATTGAAGGAAGTTTCGATTTTTTCCAGGAAGCTTTTGCAGTTGAAGAAGCTTCTGAAAAGCAAGGATGCAAGAAAGCTCGAAAAACTCTTCTCCGAAGCCCGCGCGGCGCGAGAGCGCTGGCTGAAGGGGGGCTACGAGTGAATTCGCTCGCGCTCGCGGCCGCGCGCGGGGCGCGCGGCAGCGTGCGCCTGCCGGGCTCGAAGAGCATTTCCAACCGCGTGCTGCTGCTCGCGGCGCTCGCCCGCGGCAGGACCGTGGTGCGCGGGCTGCTCGACGCGGAGGACACGCAGGTCATGCTGCGCGCGCTCGAGAAGCTCGGCGTCGCGCTCGACCGCAGGGACATGCAGGCGATCGTGGTGATCGGCGAGGGGCGCATCCCGAAGAAGAAGAAGGACCTCTTCCTCGGCAACGCGGGCACGGCGTTCCGGCCGCTCACGGCGGTGCTCGCCCTCTCCGGCGGCCGCTACAAGCTCTGGGGCGTGCCGCGCATGCACGAGCGGCCGATCGGCGACCTGGTCGACGCATTGCGCGCGATCGGGGCGAGCATCGAGTACGTGGACAAGGAGGGCTATCCGCCGCTCGCGATCCGTGCGGCGAAGATCCGGGTGAACGGCAGCATCAAGGTCCGCGGCGACATCTCCTCGCAGTATCTGAGCGCGCTCTTGATGGCGCTGCCGCTCGCCGGCGGCGGCGCGATCGAGGTCGAAGGCGAGCTCACCTCGAAGCCCTACGTGCGCATGACGCTGAAGCTCATGAAGAAGTTCGGCGTCGGCACGCGGCGCAAGGGCTGGAGCTCGTTCCTCGTTCCCGCGGCCTCCTATGCGGCGCCGGGAGAGATCCGCGTCGAGGGCGACGCCTCCTCGGCCTCGTACTTCCTCGCCGCGGGGGCGCTCGCCGGCGGCCCGGTGCGCGTGGAGGGCGTGGGGCGCGGCAGCATCCAGGGCGACATCGAGTTCACCAAGGTGCTGGAGGCGATGGGTGCCGAGGTTTCGCTTCTGGACAACGCCATTGAAGTGAAAAACGAGAAAAGAAAGCTTAAAGCGATCGACATGGATCTCAACCACATCCCCGATGCCGCCATGACCGCCGCGGTGCTCGCGCTCTTCGCCGACGGCCCGAGCACCATCCGCGGCATCGCCAACTGGCGCGTCAAGGAGACCGACCGCATCGCCGCGATGGCGAAGGAGCTGCGAAAGCTCGGCGCCACGGTGGAAGAGGGTCCGGATTTCATCAAGGTGACCCCTCCGGCGAAACCGAACCCGAACGTCTCGATCGAAACCTACGACGACCACCGCATGGCGATGTGCTTCGCGCTGGTCTCGCTCGCCGGCGTGCCGG
The DNA here is from genome assembly GCA_040756795.1 of Pseudomonadota bacterium. Taxonomy (GTDB): domain Bacteria; phylum Pseudomonadota; class Gammaproteobacteria; order Burkholderiales; family SG8-39; genus RBG-16-66-20. Next base: position 7,171 of record JBFLYF010000070.1, on the reverse strand, counting down.
TAACGATCAACGATCCGGATTGCGTGGCGAAGACTTTCCCGGAGTATTTCAGGGTTTTCGGCGCGATCTGCCGATCCTAGGACGACCGGCGTCACGCTCGGCGCGCAAGCGTCGAGGCAAAGCGGCGCGGTGAAACGATGCGTGTCTGGGCGATCCGCTTGAGCCGGAGCAGCGCGGCGTCTCCGGAGACGAGGTAGTCGGCGCCCGCCGCGATGGCCATTGATAGCAGGTATTCATCTTCGGGATCCGGGGACGCCGTTCCCCGGGAAACGCGACGGAGCAGCACATCCGCGCTCCGCAAACCGTTCACGGTCTTGCCGACCGCCCCGCGCGACACGTAGCGCCTCACTTTTTCATAGCGCGCCGCGCGCTTGAACTCCTCGATCTGATCGAGACTCGAGACCAGCTCGAAGCGCCGCGCGCGCCATGCCTCGACGATCCGGGCCGGCGGCCCGTGCGCCGAGAGCAGTGCGCTCAGGAACAGGTTCGTGTCGAGAACGACGCGCAAGGCCTAACGGCTCTTGCGCGCGTAGGCCACCGCTTCGGCAACGATCCTCTGGATTTGCGCGTAGGACAGGTTCCGCGTGCGGGCCCGGACCTCGGCGAGGGCTTCCGAGAGCCCCTGCCTGGCGTTGGCGCGTGCGGCGGCGGAACGCTTTTCGGGGGTCGCAACCATGCGGAGCCGCTCCCGAACCGCTTCCTGCACGAACTTCGATAGGTCGCCCTTGCGCCCCCCCGTGCGCCCCAGGTGCACCCGCAGCGCCTCGTCGGTGTCGCGGGACACTTTCAGCGACCAGCGTACCGTGTCTTCCATCCTATGCCCCAGTTAGACACATATCCACACATGAGCCGATTATGCACGAACCACCACGCCTTGCGCGACTCCCTCATTCGATCACCCGGTCGGCGCGAATCAGAACCGACTGCGGGATCGTCACGCCGATCTCGCGTGCGGTCTTCAGGTTGACCACAAGCTCGAGGGTTGTAGGCTGCTGCACGGGCAAGTCGCCGGGCTTCTCGCCCTTGAGAATGCGGTCGACATAATCGACAGCCCTGCGCCAGTTGTCGCGAAAGTCGTTCGAATAGGACATCAGGCCGCCGGCTTCCGCAAACTGGGCGAGGCTCGAGACCGCGAGTAGGCGCTGCGCGAGCGCAATCTCGGCGATTCGCTTGCGATGCGTGTATGTCACCGCGTCCAGCTGCACCAGCAATCCCTGCGGGCGTAGTCTCTCCAAGGCTTGTGCGAGGCTGCTCAAGTCGGCCTCGGTTCTTACTTCAAACCATTGGGTCTTCAAATGCCAAGGCAGCGATCGCATCGCGCGCCGCGGCGATCTCGCGCTTATTGACTGGACTTGGCCCATGGATAACCGCAATATGGCGCATCCCCGGCGCGATTTCCTGTAGCAGCTGGAGGCGCTTGCCGTTCAGGGGCTCGGCGAAGCTTCCGACCCCCGTCGCATTTCCGCCCGGCCGCGCGAAGCTCGCGACCAATCCCGCACCGACGGGGTCGGCCGAAGCGACGAAGACGATCGGGATCGTATCGGTCGCCTTCTTTGCGGCCAGCGCGGCGTCGGGCGCGCCAGCGACGATGACATCCGGCTTGAGCGCGACGAGTTCGGCGGCAAGCGCGGGGTGGCGCTCGAGCCGGCCATCGGCCTCGCGCCACTCGAACACGAGGTTTCGGCCCTCGACGTACCCGCGTTCGCGCATGCCGGCCAAGAAGGGCGCCACCAGCCTGCTCGCACCGGGGTGCGTGCGGGATGTGCTCAACAGGATTCCAATTCGCCAGACCCTGACGACCGGCTGCGCTCGAATGCGCATCGGCGCGAACAGGCCCCCTACGGCGGCAAGCAGCACGTCGCGACGGCGGTTCACTCGATCACCCGGTCGGCGCGCAGCAGGATTGACTGCGGAATCCTGATGCCGATCTCACGCGCGGTCTTGAGGTTGACCACGAAATCGAATTTCGGAGGCTGCTCGACCGGCATGTCCGCAGGCTTTGCGCCCTTGAGGATCCGGTCCACATAGGTCGCGGCGTAGCGGTAGTTCGCGAGGAAGTTCGGTCCGTAGCCGATCAGCCCGCCGGTCTCGGCCCACCCGGGCAGTCCGCAGATTGCCGGCAGGCGCAGTCGGCGAGCCTGTCCGACGATCTCGCTCGCGAGCTGAAACAGCGGCGCGGTTGCCGCGACGACGAGCCCTTCAGGGCGCTCCTTTTCGAGCACCATGAACGCGCGCCCGACCCCCTCCTTGTCGCGCGCGCTCACGACGACCAAGGCCAGCTTCTTTGCTTCGCTGGTTTCTTTCGCGACCTGGGCATAGAGCTTCGTCGCGCTTGCAGCTGGGTCGTTCGCCAGGGTCTCGTAGTTGAACAGCGCAATGTGCTTCATCTTCGGGGCGATCTCCGTCAGAAGCTCGATGTTCTTGCCGACCAGCACGCCAAGCTGGTAGGCGAATCCGGTGACGTTGGTGCCCGGCCGCGCGAGGCTTCGCACCAGCCCGGCGGCGACCGGGTCGGTGGAGGCCAGAAGAACGATCGGTATGGTCGCCGTCCTGGATTTCATGGCGACGGCCGGCTGCTCGACGCCGACGAGCACGTCGGGCTTGAGCGCGATCAGCTCCTCGGCAAGGACGGCAAAACGGCTGCTGTCGCCGTACGCCCAGCGCATGTCGACGACGAGATTGCGGCCCTCGACGTAACCCAGTTCGCGCAGTCCCATAAGGAACGCTTTCGCGTAGTTGCCTGCAGCTTTCTCGCTCGTGGCCCACAGGCAGCCGATGCGGAAACGGCGCGGGGCTTGCGCAAACGACCGCCCCGGAGCGGCGAGCATCGCGGCGGCGAGCTGCAGCACGGTGCGGCGCTTCATCGTGCGTCCCCCTTCGCTCGATAGCGTATTCCCGGCCGCCGCGAAAAGTCCAGCCAGTGGACCGCGCGAAGCTGCCGTTGAGGGATGTCAACGCCTCACGCCCTGGCGTCGGCGTCGCAATGTGTATATCATCTCGGAAGCTTACACATCGAGAGCGCGGCCATGCGGACTAACATCGACATTGACGACAGGCTGCTCGCCGAAGCGATGCGCGCGAGCGGCTGCAGGACCAAGCGCGCGACGGTAGAGGAGGGCTTGCGGCTGCTTGCGCGCAAGAAAGCCTACCGCGCAATTCTCGCGCTGCGCGGCAAGGTCCACTGGGACGGCGACCCGGACGCGCTGCGCCGGGCAAAGGGCAGATAGACCCGGCGGTGGTCATCGCCGACACGAGCGTTTGGGTGGACTTCCTGCGGGGTACACGGGCCGCCCATTGCGACCGGATGGCTCTGCTCCTTGAAGAACAGTCGCTCGCGCTTTGCGACCGGGTGCTGCAGGAGGTGCTCCAGGGCGTGCGCAGCGACAGGGAATTCCGCACCGTGAGCCGCCGCTTGCTGGCGCTGCCCTGCTTCAATCTCGGCGGGCACGCGCTCGCGCTCGCCGCCGCCCGCAATTACCGCCGTCTGCGCCGGCTCGGCGTGACGCCGCGCAGCGCGACCGACGTTCTGATCGCGACCTTTTGCGTCGAGGAGGGCCACGAGCTTCTGCACCACGATCGCGATTTCGACCTGATGGCGAGGCACCTGGGCTTGAAGGTGGCGACAGCTGCGTGACTCCATGCCTCCGGTGATCGCGATCGACGGGCCCTCGGCTTCGGGCAAGGGGGTGGTCGCGAGCCGCGTCGCGTCGATCCTCGGCTTTCACTACCTGGAGAGCGGGGCGCTCTACCGGCTGGTCGCGCTGGCTGCGGGCGAGGCGCCGGAGCAGACCGCAAAGGCGATGAACGTCGAGTTTCGGGATGGGAAGATATATCTTGAGAAACAAGATGTTACGGATGCCATCCGGCAGGAATCGGTCGGCAATCGGGCCTCCGAGATCGCGAAGATCCCGGCGATGCGCGCGGCACTACTGGAGCGGCAGCGCGCGTTCAGGCGGCCGCCCGGCTTGGTCGCAGACGGGCGCGATATGGGCACGGTGGTGTTCCCGGACGCGGTGCTCAAAATCTACTTGACAGCGAGTCCGCAGGTGAGGGCCGAACGTAGGTATAAGCAGTTGATAGACAAAGGAATCCATGCTAATCTCGCGGCCCTTTCCCGTGAGTTGGAGGAGCGGGACCGGCGGGACGCCGTGCGAGCGGTGGCGCCGCTGAAACCGGCGGATGACGCCGTCGTGCTCGACTCCTCGCCGCTCTCGATCGAGCAAGTGGCTGATTTGATTGTGAGCCGCTACCGGGAAAGGACGAGCGGGAAGGCCTGAGGCTTTCCCATTTTTCAACCCGACCCGCGGTCAAGCCCGCGGATATGAAGGTTTTTTCAAAAAACTCATCCCGATGGCCAGCGTTTCCCCGGCAGTCTCGAAGTCCGCAGCCCAGTCCCACAACCCCGAGTCGTTCGCAGCCCTGTTCGAAGAAAGCCTGACGCGCAAGGAGATGCGCGTCGGCGAGGTGATCACCGCCGAAGTGGTGCGGGTCGACCAGAACTTCGTGGTGGTGAACGCGGGCCTGAAGTCCGAGAGCGTGATCGCGCTCGAGGAGTTCCGCAACGACGCGGGCGAGATCGACGTCAAGGCGGGGGACTTCGTCAGCGTCTCGATCGAGGCGCTCGAGGACGGCTACGGCGAGACGCGCCTCTCGCGCGAGAAGGCGAAGCGCATGGCCGCATGGCTCGAGCTCGAGAAAGCGCTCGAGAGCGGCGAGAAGGTGCAGGGCACGATCACCGGCAAGGTGAAAGGCGGCCTCACCGTGATGGCGAAGGGCATCCGCGCCTTCCTCCCCGGATCGCTGGTTGATCTGCGCCCGGTGAAGGACACCTCGCCCTTCGAGGGCAAGACCATGGAGTTCAAGGTCATCAAGCTCGACCGCAAGAGGAACAACGTGGTCGTGTCGCGCCGCGCGGTGCTCGAGGAGACCGCGGGCGCCGAGCGCGAGCAGCTGCTCGCAACGCTCGCCGAGGGCGCGGTGGTCAAGGGCATCGTCAAGAACATCACAGACTACGGCGCGTTCGTCGATCTCGGCGGCATCGACGGCCTGCTGCACATCACCGACCTCGCCTGGCGGCGCGTCAAGCATCCGTCGGAAGTGGTCAACGTCGGCGACGAGGTCACCGCCAAGGTGCTGAAGTTCGACGCCGAGAAGAACCGCGTCTCGCTCGGACTGAAGCAGCTCGGCGAGGACCCCTGGGTCGGCATCTCGCGGCGCTACCCGCAGAACACGCGCCTGTTCGGCAAGGTGACCAACCTCACCGACTACGGCGCCTTCGTCGAGATCGAGGCCGGCATCGAGGGCCTGGTGCATGTCTCGGAGATGGACTGGACCAACAAGAACGTGCACCCCTCCAAGGTGGTGCAGGTGGGCGACGAGGTCGAGGTCATGATCCTGGAGATCGACGAGGAGCGGCGCCGCATCTCGCTCGGCATGAAGCAGTGCATGCCGAACCCGTGGGAGGACTTCGCGCGCGAGTTCAAGAAGGGCGACCGCGTCAAGGGGCAGATCAAGTCGATTACCGACTTCGGCGTGTTCGTCGGCCTCACCGGCGGCATCGACGGCCTGGTGCACCTCTCGGACCTGTCCTGGAGCCAGCCCGGCGAGGAGGCGGTCAAGCGCTTCAAGAAGGGCGACGAGGTCGAGACCGTGGTGCTGTCGATCGACGTCGAGCGCGAGCGCATCTCGCTCGGCATCAAGCAGCTCGAGGGCGATCCGTTCACCAATTTCATCGCCAGCCACGAGAAGAACAGCGTGGTGCAGGGCAAGGTCAAGTCGGTCGACGCCAAGGGCGCGGTGATCGCGCTCACGCCGGAGATCGAGGGCTACCTGCGAGCGTCGGAATTCTCGCGCGACCGCGTCGAGGACTTGCGCACGCTGCTCAAGGACGGCGACACGGTGACCGCGATGATCATCAACGTCGATCGCAAGAACCGCGCCATCAACCTGTCGGTCAAGGCCAAGGAGGCGGCCGAGGAGACCGAGGCGATGAAGCAGCTGCGCACCGAGAACGCGGCGAGCGCCGCGGGCAGCACCAACCTCGGCGCCCTGCTGCGCGCCAAGCTCGACAAGAGCGGCTCGGGCGGTTCGCAGTAGACGCAGCGTCCTGACGATACGTGGGAGGGGTCGCCATGACGAAATCGGAACTGATCGCCCGGCTGGCGCAGCGCTACCCGCAGCTGGTGGCGAAGGACGCCGAGTACGCGGTGAAGATGATCCTCGACGCCATGACCGGGTCGCTGCTGAACGGCCATCGCATCGAGATCCGGGGCTTCGGCAGCTTCGGGCTGAACTACCGGCCGCCGCGCGTCGGGCGCAACCCGAAATCCGGGGAGAAGGTGCACGTGCCCGAGAAATACGTGCCGCATTTCAAGGCGGGCAAGGAGCTGCGCGAGCGCGTCGACTCGCTCGACCCGGACCAGACCATGATCATGCCGCCGCGCTCGCGCCAGGCGGCGACCTGACGTCCGCCGCGGCGTCGCGGCGGTCCCGGTTCCGACATGCGTATCCTGACCTGGGCGATCCGCATCGCCCTGTTCGTCGTGCTCGTCGCGTTCGCCGCCAAGAACACCGACCCGGTGCGGCTGCACTTCTATCTCGGCCTCGCCTGGGAGGCGCCGCTGGTCGCGCTGCTGCTCGCGTTCTTCGTCGCCGGCGTGATCCTCGGCATCATGGCGATGCTCGCCACCACCCTCTCGCAAAGGAGGGAGGTCGCGCGGCTGCAGAGGATGGTCCGCGCCCGGGAGCCGAAGCCGGAAATCGCGAGCCAACCTCCCCCCGCGGAAGGCTGATGGAATTCGAGTACTGGTGGCTGCTCGGTTTCCCGATCTTCTTCGGCCTGGGGTGGCTCGCGGCGCGCGTCGACATCCGCCACCTGGTGAAGGACTCGCGCGCGCTGCCCGACTCCTACTTCCGGGGGCTGAACTTCCTGCTCAACGAGCAGCCCGACAAGGCGATCGAGGCGTTCATCGAGGTGGTCAGGGTCGACCCCGCGACCGTGGAGCTGCACTTCGCGCTGGGAAGCCTGTTCCGCCGGCGCGGCGAATATGACCGCGCGATCCGCATGCACCAGCACCTGCTCGAGCGCGCCGACCTCGGGCCCGAGCAGCGCGGGGCAGCGCTCTACGCCCTGGGACAGGACTACCTGAAGGCCGGAATCCTCGACCGCGCC
>JBFLYF010000007.1:0-24647 GCA_040756795.1 Pseudomonadota bacterium | reverse complement strand
AACCAGCTCGCTGGGCGGCACGATCCGCTTGCTCGCGATCCGCATCAGCCAGTCGTCGTCCACCGAGTGCAGCACGTGCACCTGGGTGCCGCGCTTGGCCGCCTGGCGCAGGCGCTGCGCGATCAGCGGGTGGTCCTTGCGCAGGAACGAGCCCGCCACCAGCACGCGGTCGAGCTTCGCCAGGTCCGCGACCGGCATGCCGAGCCAGGGAATGCCGGCGCGCCTGCCGTCGGCCGAGAAGTCCGAATGGCGCAGGCGGAAATCGGCCGGCGCGCCGAGCCTTCCCGCCAGGAAGAGCTCTTCCAGGGTGGAATGGGGCGAAGCCAGAACTCCAAAGTCGGTTTTTCTCAGGGAAGAAACCGCAAATTCCAGAGCTTCCTGCCAATCTGCCGCCACCCATTTGCCCTCGCGCCTCAGCATCGGCTGCGTCAGCCGGTCCGCCGAGTTGAGCGCCTCGTAGGAGAAGCGCTCCTTGTCCGAGAGCCAGCACTCGTTCACGTCCTCGTTCTCGAGCGGCAGGACGCGCATCACCCGGCTCTGCTTCACCTGCACCACGAGGTTCGAGCCCAGGCCGTCGTGCGGCGAGACCGACTTGCGGCGCGAGAGCTCCCAGGTGCGCGCCGAGTAGCGGAAGGGCTTGGAGGTGAGCGCGCCCACCGGGCAGAGGTCGATCATGTTGCCCGAGAGCTCGGAATCCACCGTGCGGCCCACGAACGCCACGATCTCGGAATGCTCGCCGCGCCCGATCATGCCGAGCTCCATCACCCCGGCGATCTCCTGGCCGAAGCGCACGCAGCGCGTGCACTGGATGCAGCGGGTCATTTCCTCCGCCGCGACCAGGGGCCCGATGTCCTTGTGCAGGACGACTCTTTTCTCCTCGGTATAGCGGGAAGCCGACCCGCCGTAACCGACCGCGAGGTCCTGCAGCTGGCACTCGCCGCCCTGGTCGCAGATCGGGCAGTCGAGCGGGTGGTTGATGAGCAGGAACTCCATGACGCCGTTCTGCGCCTCTTTGGCCGCCTTGGAATGCGTGCGCACCTTCATGCCGTCGGTGACGGGCGTGGCGCAGGCCGGCAGCGGCTTGGGCGCCTTCTCGACCTCCACCAGGCACATGCGGCAGTTGGCCGCGATCGACAGCTTCCTGTGATAGCAGAAATGCGGCACATAGATGCCGAGCTTGTTGGTCGCGTCCATCACGGTGGCGCCGTGAGGGACCTCCACCGTCCTGCCGTCGATCTCGACCTTGATCATCTATGCCGCTTTGCGTCTTTGCTCTAGAGAGAAGGCACCGAGGCGACCCCATTTGGGTTCCGAAATGCCCGGCAAGCAAGCTTTGTTTTGGATATGAAAAACGAATTCCTCCCGGAAGTGCTTCAGAAAGCTCTTCACCGGCAGCGCCGCGGCGTCGCCGAGCGCGCAGATGGTGCGGCCGGCGATGTTGTCGGCGACGTTGTCGAGCACCGCGAGGTCCTCCATCCTCCCCTGCCCGTTCTCGATGCGGTGCACCATGCGGTACAGCCAGCCGGTGCCTTCGCGGCAGGGCGTGCACTGGCCGCAGGACTCCTCGAAGTAGAAGTACGACAACCGCTCGAGCGCGCGCACCATGCAGGTCGTGTCGTCCATCACGATCACCGCGCCCGAGCCGAGCATCGAGCCGGCCTTGGCGATCGAGTCGTAGTCCATGTCGGTCTTCATCATGACGTCGGCGGGCAGCACCGGCATGGACGAGCCGCCCGGGATGACCCCTTTCAGCCGGTTTCCCTTCCTGACCCCTCCGGCCATTTCAAGCAGCTTCGCGAAGGGCGTGCCGAGCCTGACCTCGTAGTTGCCGGGCTTCGCCACGTGCCCGGTCACCGAGAAGATCTTGGTGCCGCCGTTGTTGGGACGCCCCAGCGCGAGGAACGCCTCGCCGCCCTTTCGCATGATCCAGGGCACCGCGGCGAAGGTCTCGGTGTTGTTGACCGTGGTCGGCTTGCCGTACAGGCCGAAGCTCGCCGGAAACGGCGGCTTGAAGCGCGGCTGGCCCTTCTTGCCCTCGAGCGAGTCGAGCAGCGCGGTTTCCTCGCCGCAGATGTAGGCGCCGTAGCCCGGGTGCGCATGCAGCTCGAACGAGAAGTCCGTTCCGAGAATCTTCTGGCCGAGGTAGCCCGCGGCGCGCGCCTCCTCGATCGCCTGCTCGAACTGCTCGTAGATCTCCCAGATCTCGCCGTGGATGTAGTTGTAGCCGACGCCCGCGCCCATGGCGTAGCCGCCGATCACCATGCCTTCGATCACCGCGTGCGGGTTGTAGCGCAGCAGGTCCCGGTCCTTGCAGGTCCCCGGCTCGCCCTCGTCGGAGTTGCACACCACGTACTTCGCGCCCGGGAACTGGCGCGGCATGAACGACCACTTCAGCCCGGTCGGGAACCCCGCGCCGCCGCGGCCGCGCAGGGCGGACTTCTTTACTTCGGCAATGACGTTTTCAGGGGGGATCTTTTCGGAAAGAATCTTCCGCAGAGCTTGATAGCCCTCCCTTGCCTCGTAATCCTTCAACCGCCAGTTGCGGCCGTCGAGGCCCGCCATCAGGATCGCGTCGGGGCCGTAATCGAGCATTACTTCAGCTCCTTGAGCAGCGCGTCGAGCTTGTCGTTGCTCATGGTGTCATGCATCTTCTTGTTGTTGACCAGGATCACCGGCGCCATGGCGCAGGCGCCCATGCACTCGCCCTCCTTCAGCATGAACCTGCCGTCGGGCGTGACCTCGTTGAAGTCGACGCCGAGCCGCTGCTTGAGATGATCGGCCGCATCGAGCGAGCCCTGCAGCCCGCAGGGCAGGCAGGTGCAGATCGTCAGCTTGTACTTGCCCGAGGGCCTGAGGTTGTACATCGAGTAGAAGCTCGCCACCTCGTACACCGCCACCGGCGCCATGCCGAGGACCCCGGCGACCTCGTCCATGGTCTCGGTGGAGAGCCAGCCCTTCTCGTCCTGCGCGATGATCAGCGCGCTCATCACCGCGGACTGCTTTTGATTCTCAGGATATTTCCTTGTCTCCCTGTCTATCAATTCCAGGGATTTCGAGGAGAGGGTCATCGGTCGATCTCTCCGAAGACGATGTCGAGCGTGCTGACGATGGCCACGGTGTCGGCGAGCATGTGGCCGCGCGCCATGCGGTCGATCGACGACAGGTGCGTGAACGCGGGCGAGCGCAGCTTCATGCGGTAGGGCTTGTTGGCGCCGTCGGAGATGAAGTAGACGCCGAACTCGCCTTTCGGCCCCTCGACCCCGGCGTAGGCCTCGCCCTCGGGCACGTGCATGCCCTCGGTGAAGAGCTTGAAGTGGTGGATCAGCTCCTCCATGCTGCCCTTCATCTCGGCGCGCGAGGGCGGCGCCACCTTGTGGCTGTCGGTGATCACCGGGCCGGGGTTCCTGCGCAGCCAGTCGACGCACTGCCGGATGATGCGGTTGGACTGGCGCATCTCGTCCACGCGCACCAGGTACCGGTCGTAGGTGTCGCCGTTGACGCCGACCACGACGTCGAAGTCGAGCTTGTCGTAGACCTCGTAGGGCTGCTTCTTGCGCAGGTCCCACGCCACGCCCGAGCCGCGCAGCATCGGGCCGGTGAAGCCCCAGGCCAGGGCCTGCTCCGGCGACACCACGCCGATGCCCACGGTGCGCTGCTTCCAGATGCGGTTGTCGGTGAGCAGCGTCTCGTAGTCGTCGACGCACTTCGGGAAGCGCTCGGTGAAGGCCTCGATGAAATCGAGCAGCGACCCCTGGCGGTCGGCGTTCATCTCGCGCAGCGCGCGCTCGTTGCGCGTGTGCTGCGCCTTGTACTGCGGCATCGAGTCTGGCAGGTCGCGGTAGACCCCGCCCGGGCGGTAGTACGCGGCGTGCATGCGCGCGCCCGACACCGCCTCGTAGCAGTCGAGCAGGTCCTCGCGCTCGCGGAAGCCGTAGAGGAACACCGTCATCGCGCCGAGGTCGAGGCCGAGCGTCGCGACGCCGAAGATATGGTTCAAAATGCGCGTGATCTCGTCGAACATGACGCGGATGTACTGCGCGCGCGGCGGCACCTCGATGCCCAGCAGCTTCTCCACCGCCATGCAGTAGGCATGCTCGCTGCACATCATCGAGATGTAGTCGAGCCGGTCCATGTACGGCAGCGACTGCAGGTAGGTGCGGCTCTCGGCGAGCTTCTCGGTGGCGCGGTGCAGCAGGCCGATGTGCGGGTCGGCGCGCTGCACCACCTCGCCGTCGAGCTCCAGCACCAGGCGCAGCACGCCGTGCGCCGCCGGGTGCTGCGGGCCGAAATTCAGCGTGTAGTTGCGGATCTCGGCCATCGCCCTAGCTTTTTTCCTCGCCGTAATGCGCTTCGCGCACGATGCGCGGCGTCACCTCGCGCGGCTCGATCGTCACCGGCTCGTAGATGACGCGCTTCTGCTCCGGGTCGTAGCGCATCTCGACGTGGCCCGAGATCGGGAAGTCCTTGCGGAACGGGTGGCCGATGAAGCCGTAGTCGGTGAGGATGCGGCGCAGGTCCGGGTGCCCCTCGAAGATGATGCCGAACAGGTCGAAGGCCTCGCGCTCGAACCAGTTCGCGCTCGGCCAGACCTCCGTCACCGAGGCGACCATGGGCATGGCGTCGTCGGGGCAGAACACGCGCACGCGCAGGCGCCAGTTGTGCGCGAGCGACAGGAGGTGCAGCACCACCGCGAAGCGCTCGCGCCGCCACGGCCGGTCGGCGTAGGTCGAGTAGTCCACGCCGCACAGGTCGAGCAGCTGCTCGAAGCGCAGCTCGGGGTGGTCGCGCAGCTTCAGCGCCGCGGCCGGATAGTCGGAGGCTTTTACCTCGACGGTGACTTCATTGAGCCTCTCGACGGGCCTTGCCCCAAGAATCCTTTCAACGGATTCAAAAAGCTTCTGAACCTTGGGCGTCATCGCGCGATCGTGCTGGTCCGCTTGATCTTGTTCTGCAGCTGCACGATGCCGTAGAGCAGCGCCTCGGCCGTGGGCGGGCAGCCGGGCACGTAGATGTCCACCGGCACGATGCGGTCGGCGCCGCGCACCACCGAGTACGAGTAGTGGTAGTAGCCGCCGCCGTTGGCGCAGGAGCCCATCGAGATCACCCAGCGCGGCTCGGCCATCTGGTCGTACACCTTGCGCAATGCCGGCGCCATCTTGTTGGTGAGCGTGCCGGCGATGATCATGACGTCGGACTGGCGCGGGCTCGGGCGGAACACGATGCCGAAGCGGTCCAGGTCGTAGCGCGATGCGCCGGCATGCATCATCTCGATCGCGCAGCAGGCCAGGCCGAAGGTCATCGGCCAGAGCGACCCGGTGCGCGTCCAGTTGATCAGGTCGTCGAGCCTGGCGGTGGTGTAGCCCTGCTCGAGCAGGCCTTCAATCGCCATGGTTCACTCCCATTCGAGCGCCCCCTTCATCCACTCGTAGACGAAGCCGACCACGAGGATGCCGAGGAAGACCATCATCGAGACGAAGCCGAACAGGCCGATCTCGTTCAGCACCACCGCCCAGGGAAACAGGAACGCGATCTCCAGGTCGAACAGGATGAACAGGATCGCGACCAGGTAGTAGCGCACGTCGAACTTCATGCGCGCGTCCTCGAACGCCTCGAAGCCGCACTCGTAGGGCGAGAGCTTCTCCGGGTCGGGGCGGTGCGGGCCGAGCAGCGCGCCGAGGACCACCGGCACCACGCCGACGGCGAGGCCGACCAGGATGAACAGCAGGATCGGAAAATACTCCGCAAGCATGTCCCAAAGGCCCCTTTAGACCGCCGCGCTGCGATTGGTGCCCACGAGCAGACTCGAACTGCTACGGCTGTTTAGGCCACTAGCCCCTCAAGCTAGCGTGTCTACCAATTTCACCACGTGGGCGGAAACCGTCGCGATTATCCCTCAAAATCATTGCGGAACCTCCTTCGACTTCGCCGCGTCCGCGGGCGGCGGCGCCGCTGCGCCCGGCGGCTCCGCGGCCGCCTCCTTGCCCACGCCGGCAGCAGGCTTATCCGAGCCCTTCGCGGGCAGCGCCGGAGCGCTCTTCACCGCGTCGAGCACGCCGCCCGTGCTTGTCGGCCGGCTGGTCGCGATGTAGGCGAGGCCGAGGCTGGTGAGAAAGAAGATCGTCGCCAGGACGGCCGTGGTGCGGGAGAGGAAATTCGCCGAGCCCGTGGCGCCGAACAGGCTCCCGGAGGCGCCGCCGCCGAAGCCCGAGCCCATGTCGGCGCCCTTGCCGTGCTGGATCAGCACCAGGCCGATGATCGCCAGCGCGATCAGCACGTGCAGCACGATGACGATGTTCATCCACAGTTCCATGCGCTTCAATCCTTTCGCCCGGCGGCGCGCGCGATGGCGGCGAAGTCCGCCGCGACCAGCGAGGCGCCGCCGATCAGGCCGCCGTCCACGTCGGGCATCGCGAACAGCGCCGCCGCGTTCTGCGGCTTGACGCTGCCGCCGTACACGATGCGCGTGGCCGGGTTCAATCTCTTCCTCAAGAAAAAATGAACCTCTTGAGCTTGCTCCGGCGTCGCCGTGCGCCCCGTGCCGATCGCCCACACCGGTTCGTAAGCCACGACTGCCTTCTCGAACGAGCTCTTTTCGTTTGAACGAAAAACCATTTCGAGTTGCCGCAAGACCACTTCCTCGGTGCGTCCCGCATCCCGTTCCTCGAGCGTCTCGCCGACGCACAGGACCGGCGTCATGCCCCGCGCCAGCACTGCGGCGAATTTCGCGGCCACCGCGGCGTCCGACTCGCCGTACAGCTGGCGCCGCTCGGAATGCCCCACGATCACGTAGCGGCAGCCGAACTCGGCGAGCATCGCCGCCGAGACCTCGCCGGTGAACGCGCCCTGCGCGTGCTCGCTCACGTTCTGCGCCCCCCAGCCGAGCGGCGTGCGCTCCAACCGCGCCGCGACCTCGCCGAGGTACGGGTACGGCACGCAGACCGCGCATTCGACGCCGCGCAGGCCCGCGGTCGCGGCGAGCACCGCATCGAGCAGCGCCGCGTTTCCGGCACGGCTGCCGTGCATCTTCCAGTTGCCGGCGACCAGCCGCTCGCGCATCCGCCCCGCATCCGAAAAAAACGCTGTAATTCTACAGGATTAGCCACGCTTGTGCGATGCAATATCGGCCGCGGTTTCACGCATCAGCCGCAGCAGCGCCGCGGCGAGCCGCTCGCGCAGCGGCACGAGCAGCGCCGGCAGGTGCACGCCGCGGCTGAGCGCCGCGGTTTCCTCGCAATACAGCGCCAGGAACCCGCGCAGGTCCTGCTCGAGCTCGGCGCGCGGCAGCGCCCGGCGCAGCTTCTTTCCCTCGCGCCAGAGCCCGAGGATGCGCCGCGCGAGCGGGAGGCCCCGCCGTATGCGCCGCTCGCGCAGCGGCTCGATGTGCGCATAGGGGATCTCGATGCGCAGCGGGAAGCGCCCGGTGCGCGCGAGGAACTCGCGGTCCACGGCCCTCGCCGCCTCGATGAGCGCGCGCACGTCATCCGTGCCCGGCTCCCGGCCCGCGGCGAGCGCCGCCGCGGCGCGCTCGATCAGCAGCGCGTCCTTGCGCGCCTCCTTGGCGACGTTCTCGGCGAGGAACGGCTCGAGGTGCGGCAGCGCGACGCGCAGCGGCAGCACCGCGCGCAGCCGCGCCACGGTGCGGCGGCTGAACTCGCGCAGCAGGGCGCCGTGCAACGCGGCGAGTGCCCGCGCGCGGTTCAGCTTGGCGAGGGCTTGACCGCGCGGTGAAAGCCCATCATGCCGGCGAACACGGTCCTGGAGGTGACGTCGCGGTAGCCCGCGTCCTCGAGCAGGTCGGAGAGCTCCTGCGCGGAATAGAACATCTGCAGCGCCTGGATGAAGTACTCCTTGCAGTTGAGCGCGGCCGGCCCGCTCCTGAAAAGGAACCCGGTGAACCACAGGCAGAAGCGCAGATAGGCGTAGTACATCTGCTCCACGGTGCGATTTCCCGGGCGCAGCATGTCGCAGTGGTAGAAGCGGCCGCCGGGCTTGAGCACGCGCCGGATCTCGGCGGCGACGCGCCGGATGCGCAGGTGGCGCGAGGCGAACTGCAGCGTCGCGACATCGAACGAGTTGTCCGGGTACGGCAGCGTGTGCACGTCCTCGATCACGCTGTGGATGCGAAACCCCTGCGCCTCCGCCCTCTGCCGGCCGACCTCCTGCATCGCCGCGCTGCGGTCGATGGCGTGCACCTCGAGCGTCGGCTCGCGCTTGAGCAGCGCGATGCCGATCGCGTTGGTGCCCGCGCACACGTCGAGCACCCGCTCCCCGGGATGGATGTCGACCGTGCTCATGAACTGGCGCAGGAACCAGCCCCAGAGTCCCAGGCTGGCGAAGTAGTTCGCCCGGTCGTAGTACGGCGCGACGTCGGCGAAGACGTCGTTCAGCTCCCGCGTCCAGACGGCGTTGAAGCGCTCCTCGCGCGCGATCTCGCGGGTGGCCACCGGTGGCG
The DNA here is from genome assembly GCA_040756795.1 of Pseudomonadota bacterium. Lineage (GTDB taxonomy): Bacteria > Pseudomonadota > Gammaproteobacteria > Burkholderiales > SG8-39 > RBG-16-66-20. The sequence goes on along the minus strand of JBFLYF010000007.1, from coordinate 16,195 downwards.
GATTCATAGGGTTCCCTCCCCTCAGATCCTCGCCAAGTAAAGCACCGAGGCCGCGGTCCCGGCAAGGGCCACCCCGTACACCAGCGCCGCGACGAGGGCATCGGCGCGCAAGCCGAGGTCGTAGCAGGTGATGCGCAGCCGGTGGGCGGCGCTCCAGAGCGACAGGAACACGGTGCCCGCGATGGCCAGCTTCGCAATCCAGCTGGAGGAAAATGCCCGGAAATTCTCGTAAGAGAGAACTTCGGGAGCGTGCCCCAGCCCTGCCATCAGCGTCAGCAGCACCAGCGCGGGCGTGAGGAACGCGGTGAGCGTGCCGCCCGCGGCGAACGGGCCCCAGACGATCGGCTTGCTGGATTTCGCCATGGCTAGAAAGCCCCCGCGAAATACAGGACCAGGACCGACACCGCCGCCCATGCCGCGAAGTGCGCACCGGAAATAACGCGATCAGGGAGAAACTCTTCGCCGAGCTGCAGCGGCAGCGCCTTCGGCGTCAGCTTGAACCAGGTGATGCTGTGGTAGACGGCGAACGCGAGCGTGAGCGCCTGCAGCAGGACGCTCGCGGGGCTCTTCAGCCAGCCGAGGAACGTCGCCCACGCCTCGGGCCCCTCCGACAGCGCGCGCAGCCCGCAGACCGCGAGCAGCGTCCAGCCGCCGATGAAGAGGCACGAGAATTCGCGCACCATGTAGCGCACGTAGCGCGGGTGGCGGAAGATCCACTCCGAGGTGATCGGCCGCAGGTACGGCTTGCCGCTCATTTCCTGGTCCATGGCATGAGGTGCTCCTTGTACCAGTCCACCGTGCTCTCGATCTTCTGCTGCTGGATCGCGGCCGCCGGGTCGACGTGCTCGGGGCAGACCTCCGAGCAGGCCCCCACGAAGGAGCACTCCCACACCCCCGCCCTGGAGGCGACTTCCTCCTGGCGCTCGCCGCGGCCGCCGTCGCGCGAATCCCGGCTCCAGCGGTGCGCGAGCGCGAGCGCCGCCGGGCCGATGTAGCCGGGGATCAGGCCGTACTCGGGGCAGGCGGCGTAGCACAGCATGCAGTTGATGCACAGCGTGAACTGCTTGTAGCGCTTGAGCTCGGCCGGGGTCTGGCGGTATTCGCCTTCTTCGATGGTCTTCCGATTCGGCGCGATCAAGTAAGGCTTGACGCGCTTCAGCTTCTCCACGAAGTCGTCGATCCCCGTGACCAGGTCGCGCTCGATCGGGAAGTGGCGCAGCGGCTCCACGCGGATCACCCCCGTGTAGTCGCGCAGGAACGACTTGCAGGCGAGCTTGGGCTCGCCGTTGATCATCATGCCGCAGCTGCCGCAGACCGCCATGTGGCAGGACCAGCGGTAGCTGAGCGTGGGGTCTACGGTCTCCTTGATGTGATTGAGCGCATCGAGCACGACCCACTCCTCGCGGCAGGAAACCGAGTAGCGCTGGAAATGCGGCTCGGCGTCCTTTTCCGGGTTGTAGCGCAGCACCTCGAGCTCGACGGCGCGCTCGCTCATTCGTGGTTCCCCGAGTAGTCGCGCACGCCGGGCTGCGATTTCGTAATAGTCACATCCAGATACTCGATTTTCGGTTTCGAAACGGGATCGAAATACGCCAATGAATGCCTCAGGAAATTCCGGTCATCCCTTTCCACGAAATCGAGCCTCTGGTGCGCGCCGCGCGACTCGCGGCGCGCGAGCGCGCTCTGCGCGATCGCCTCGGCGCAGTCGAGCATCGAGCCGAGCTCGAGCGCCTGCAGCAGGTCCGTGTTGTAGACGTTGGTACGGTCGTGCAGCTCGATGCGCCGGTAGCGCGCGCGCAGCCCGGCGAGCGTGGCGCAGGCCGCGGCGAGCCCCTTCTCGTCGCGGTAGATGCCGGCGTGCTGCTCCATCGTGTGCATCATCTCCTTGCGCAGGCCGGCGACCGTCTCGCCGCCGCCGGTTCCTTGCAGCAGCTCGCGAATCCTCTTCAAGGCATCGTCGGATTGGCCGGAACCGGAAGGCCTGAACGAGGCGTTCGAGCTCAAATACTCCATCGCGGAGAGCGCGGCGCGCCGGCCGAACACCAGCAGCTCGGTGAGCGAGTTCGAGCCGAGGCGGTTCGCGCCGTTGATGCTGACGCAGGCGCACTCGCCCGCGGCGAAGAGCCCGGGCAGCGCCGTCGCCGCCCGGATGTCGGTGTGGATGCCGCCCATCATGTAGTGCACCACCGGGCGCACCGGCACCGGGTCGGTCACCGGGTCGACGCCCATGTAGCTGATCGACATGTCGCGCACCAGCGGCAGGCGCTCGTTGATCTTCTTCTCCCCGAGGTGGCGCATGTCGAGCAGCATCGCGTCGCCCCACTGCGTGGGCACCATGTTGCCTTTCTTCTGCTCCTGCCAGAAGGCCTGGCTGACGCGGTCGCGTGGCCCGAGCTCCATCGTCTTCAGCACCGGTCGCCCGAGCGGCGTCTCCGGGCCCATGCCGTAGTCCTGCAGGAAGCGGCGGCCATGCTTGTTGAGGAGCACGCCACCTTCGCCGCGGCAAGCCTCGGTGAGCAGCGTCCCGGTGCTCGGCAGGCCGGTCGGGTGGTATTGCACGAACTCCATGTCCTTCAGCGCCACGCCGGCGCGATAGGCGAGCGCCATGCCGTCGCCGGTCTTGATCGCGCCGTTGGTGGTGAACGGAAAGATGCGGCCGGCGCCGCCGCCCGCGATGATCACCGCGCGCGCATCGAACCTTCGCATCTGCCCGCTGCGCATCTCGATCGCGGTGAATCCGGCGCAGCGCCCGTCGTGCAGCAGCAGCTCGGTCGCGTAGTACTCGTCGAAGCGCCGGATCGAGTCGAACTGGAGCGAGGTCTGGAACAGCGTGTGCAGGATGTGGAACCCCGACTTGTCGGCGGCGAACCAGGTGCGCTGCTTCTTCATGCCGCCGAAGGGCCGCACCGCCACCGAGCCGTCCGGCTCGCGGCTCCAGGGGCAGCCCCAGTGCTCGAGCTGGACGAGCTCCCTGGGCGCCTCCTGGACGAGGTAATCGACGGCGTCCTGGTCGCACAGCCAGTCGCCGCCCCCGACCGTGTCGTTGAAGTGGTGCTCGAGGCTGTCGTCCGGCTTGATCACGCCGGCGGCGCCTCCCTCCGCGGCGCAGGTGTGGCTGCGCATCGGATACACCTTCGAAATCAAGGCGATGCGGATCCTCGGATCGGCCTGCGCGATGGCGATGGCGGCGCGCAGGCCCGCACCTCCCGCGCCGATGATCGCTACATCGGACTGTACGACTTCCACTGTGCCGCCATCCTGCCGCAACTACGGCCGCTCCGGTTGAGCTAAATCAACCTAGGAAAACGTGTTCAGCGCCGCGAGGATCCGCTCGCTCGTGACGCGCGCTTCGGTCTCCAGCGGCGGCGAATAGCCCACCGGGATGCGCGGGCCGCCGACCCGCTTGACGCGCACGCCGAGCTGCTCCGCGGCCTCGGCCGCGATCTCGGCGCCGAAGCCGGCGCTGCGCACCGCCTCGTGCGCGACCAGCAGCTGCCCGGTGCGCGCCGCCGAGGCGAACACCGTCTCGCGGTCCCACGGCCAGAGGGTGCCGAGGTCGATCAGCTCCACCGAGAGGTCGGACTTGCCCACCGCTTCGAGCGCCGCGTGCACGGTGCGCGACCAGGTCACCAGCGTGACGTCGTTGCCCCGGCAGAGGACGTTCGCCCTGCCGATCGGGCGGCGCAGCTGCGGATCCACCTCGGCTTCCAGGCCCCAGAGCTCCTTGTGCTCGAGGTAGACCACCGGGTCGCCGCACTCGATCGCCGAAGCGAGCAGCGCGTGGTTGTCCTGCGGACCCGAGGGCGCCACCACCACCAGCCCCGGCACGTGCGCGAACCAGGCTTCCAGGCTCTGCGAGTGCTGCGCCGCCGAGCCGCTCCAGATGCCGGACGGCATGCGCGCCACCAGCGGCACCCTGCCCTGGCCGCCGAACATGTAGCGCGCCTTGGCCGCCTGGTTGACGATCTCGTCCACGGCGCACAGCGCGAAGTCGATGGCGCGCATCTCTACAACGGGCTTCAGGCCCGCGAGCGCCATGCCCACCGCCGCGCCCATGATGGTCGCCTCCGAGATCGGCGTGTCGATGACGCGCGCCGCGCCGAACTTCTGCTGCAGGCCGCGGTACTGGCCGAAGATTCCGCCGCGGCCCACGTCCTCGCCGAGCGCCACCACGCGCGCGTCCGCGGCCATCGCGCGCTCGAGCGCGCTGCAGGCCGCCTGCGCGCAGCTCATCCGAGCCATCGGCCCTCGCCCGCGTCCTGGATGTCGGTGTACGCCGCCTCGCGCGCCGGCCAGGGCGCGGCGCTCGCCGCACGCAGCGCAGCGGCGATTTCGGTTTCTGCCTGCTCTTTGATTTTCTCGAGCTCTCCCGGAGCAACTCCCATCCCCAGCAACTTCTCGGCGGCAGCAGGAATCGGGTCGTTCTGCAGCGCGCGGTCCACCTCCTCGCCGTCGCGATAGGTCGCCGGGTCGACTGAAACGTGGCCTTTGAAACGATAGGTCACCGCGTGAAGGAAGCGCGGCCCTTCGCCATTCCTGATCTCATTTACTAAAGAAGAGCAAACGGAATCGACGGCAAATACGTCATTTCCATCCACCTGCTCGCCCGCCACGCCGATCGCCTTCGCGCGCGCGAGCGCCCCGGCGCCCGCGGTCATCGCCTCGGTAGCGGTGGTCGCCGACCAGCGGTTGTCCTCGCACACGAAGAGCACCTTGAGGCCGTGGATCCCCGCCCAGTTCAGGCCTTCGAGGAACGGGCCGCGGTTGACCGCGCCGTCGCCGAAGAAGCAGGCGACGATGTCCTGCCGGCCCTGCACCTTGAGCGCGTGCGCCGCGCCGACCGCGATCGGAATCCCGGCCGCCACCACGCCGTTCGCGCCGAGCATGCCGACCGAGAAGTCGGCGATGTGCATCGAGCCGCCCTTGCCGCCATTCGAGCCGGTGGCGCGGCCGAACAGCTCGCACATCATCTTCTCGATCGAGGCGCCCTTGGCGATCGTATGGCCGTGCCCGCGGTGCGTCGAGGTGATCAGGTCCTGCCGGGAAAGATTGAGGCAGACCCCGGCGGCCACGGCTTCCTGCCCGGTGGAAAGGTGCAGCGGCCCGCGTACCTTCGCCTCGCCGAGGCTCGCGCCGAACGCCGCGACGCCGCCCTTCGATGCTTCCTCGGCGGCATTCTCGAAGGCGCGGATGCGCGCCATGGTGCGGTAGAGCGCGAGCCCGCGCTCGAGTGCGATCCCGGAATTCAAGGCCGCGCGAGTGTAGCAGAGCCGGCCGTATCGGCTCTAGGCGAACATCAGCCACCCGGGCCGCAGCAGCAGCAGCGCGCCGATCGCGAGCAGCACGGCGCCGCCGGCGAGGTGGGAGAAGCGCGAGTAGCTCGTCGTGACGCCCGTGATCTGCAGGGTCTTCATCGCCACCACGAACACGAACAGGTCATCGAGCATGAAGACGAGGATGTAGAGCGCGAGATAGGCGTAGTACTGCCAGGCCGGCAGGTCGCTCAGCGCGAGCACCTGGGTGTAGACCGCGGGGATGCCCGCCGAGCACAGCAGCTCCACCAGGTTCACGGCGAAGGCGAGCGCCAGGATGCCGGTGAGCGCGAGCCAGAAGCGGCGCTCGGTCGCGAGCTTGCGCAGGCTCTCGAAGACGCGCCGGCGCGCCTGCGGCGCGGTCACCGGGCAGGCCGCGCCCGGGTTGCGGAAATACTCGCGCAGGTAGTAGGTGCCGCCGCCCAGCGCGACCAGCGCGACCGCGGCGCGCACCCACGCCACCGCGCCCAGGAAGAGCAGGAAGTTGAGCCACGCCGCCATGAAGAGGAAATACACCAGCGCCGAGCCGGCGATGAACGCGGTGCCGAGCGTCCACATGCGCAAGCGGTCCTGCATGCCGACCAGCAGCCCGATCAGGAAGACGAGCACCCACATCGCGCAGGGATTGAAGCCGTCGATCGCCCCGAGCACGGCCGTCAGGACCGGCAGCGAGAGACTGGCCAGCGCCAGCGTGCCGATGAACGGCACGGATACCTCCCGCGGCATGACTGCGCCGATCGTGCTCGGACAGCCGCGCGCGAGGCACTCGCCGATCACTCGCCGCAGCTCGGCGCCGGTCGTCGCGTCGCTCTCGTAGCCGGCGAGCGCCGCATCACCCACCAGCGCGAGCGGCACCGCGGGCTCCTCGAGCGCGATTCTCCTGACCGCGGCCGCGAACGCCCTGCGGTTCGCGGCGTCGCGCGAGACCTCGAGGTAATGCACCCGCAGGCGCGGCTCCTCGGCTTCGAGCCGCTTGAGGAAATCGATTTCCCGCTCGCAGTGCGGGCAGCCGATCGCCCAGAAGAGGGTAACCTCGACCCGCTCGGGCGGCTGGCACGCGGCAGCGAACGCGAGCAGCGCCAGAAACAGCGCCGCAAACGTTCGCGCGATCGTCATACCGACTCCGGCCAGGATGCGACATCTTCGCGCCGCAAGGCTTGCCGCCATTGAGCGGGATCAACCCGGGGCGGCGTCGCGGAAATCGCACGCCTTGATCTGGCTCAAGCGCCCGCCGTGCGGCGCACGTAGTCTTCTGCGCAATGCTCCAGAGCAGACTTCGCAGGAGGGATGTCGATCACCGGCGCAGAGCGGTGCAGCGCCGCGTTCCGCGAAGTTGGAGTTGATTCATGTCAAATCCGGCGCTTCGTCATTGCTGCAGCGCGAACAGGCGCTTGCCATGATGACGATCTGCCTGCCCCCGATCCCATGATTCGGAGAGAAGCCATGACGCATCGCCGCATCGGCCCGTTTCCGTTCCTGATGGCATTCGTCCTCGCATCGCTCGCGCCGCTCGCCGCAGCCGCGGTGACCGTGAAAGGCGCCGTGAGCGACGGCTCCAAGCAGCCGATCGCGGGCGCAACCGTCTACCTCATCCCTGCCGCCGACGTGGTGCAGCTCGGCAAGACGCCCATCGACCGCAAGCGCAACAGCCCCAACGACGAGCCGATGGAGGACACGCTCGCCCCCAACCGCGACAAGTACCGCAAGGGCGTCACGGACCGGAAGGGCGGCTTCTCGATCGCCAACGTGGCCGACGGCCGCTATTTCGTCTATGTAGAGCCGTCGGACCGCGAGCACCTGCCGGGCGGCGACCTCTCGAACAGGTCGATGACGGCAGCCGAGCTCGCGAAGCGTCCGCTCAGCATCGCCGTCTCCGGCAAGAGCCCGGACAACGCCGCTTTCGTGGGCAGCTCGCAGTGCCTCGGCTGCCACGGCGATTACGCTTCGATCAAGAAAACCGCGCACAAGCTGGGCATCAGCGTCGTGGGCAAGACGAGCGGGCTGCAGGACCCGTCGCGGTTTCCCGGCCTGCACGACGGCCTCGCCAGGCTGATGGCGGGCGCGACCTTCTACTTCTACGGCTTCGACAAGGGGCGCGGCTTCGACAAGTACCTGGTCTCCGAGAAGGCGCCGGCGGATGCGGCGAGCGTCGCCTTCACCGCCACGTTCTTCAAGGACGCCGACGGCAAGCTCAAGTTCCGCACGCGCAATGCGAAGGACGGCGGCGACCCCGAGCGCACCTATACGGTCGAGATGACCTACGGCGGCGCCGTCTACAAGCAGCGCTACCTCTATCGCGTGGGCGAGTACCTCTATCCCTTCCTCCAGTTCAACTCGCTCGGCAAGGAGGAATACAAGGACCGCACCCGCAAGCCCTGGCGCGACTATCACGCCGACTGGCTGTACAACGCGGCCACCGGCAAGCTCATGGATCCGCCGAAGGCGAAGTCGTTCGAGAAGGAATGCGCCGCCTGCCACTTCACCGGCTATACGCTCACGCCCACGGTGGGCGGCGATTTCGTCGCCGGCGCGGTCAACGACCCGAACGGCGAGGCCGACATCGACGGCGACGGCATCCCGAACGAGCTGAACATCGGCTGCGAAGTCTGCCACGGCCCGGGCTCCGAGCACGTGCGCGCGGCGCCGAGCCGCAAGGCCTCGACCATCGTCAGCCCCGCGAAGCTCGCCTCGGAGCGCGCCACGGCGATCTGCACGCAGTGCCACAGCCGGCCGCAGGGCAACCTGAAGAACGACCAGCCGGTGAGCAAGGAAAACCGCATGCTCATTCCCGGCACGAGCCGCAACGACTACCTGGTGAATTTCACCACGCGGGAGGATGCGGCGCAGAAAGACTTCTGGCCGGACGGCGTCCACTCCAAGTCGCACCACCAGCAGGGCACCGACCTGGTGCGCTCGAAGCATTACCTGAACGGCACGCGGACGCTCTCGTGCGCCAACTGCCACGAGCCGCACGGCAGGACCGAGATCAAGAATCAGCTCAAGCTCGCGGTCCGCGACGGCAACAACTCGCTCTGCGCCTCGTGCCACGCGAACGTGAGCCTCAGGCCGCACACGCAGGAGAAGGTGGGCTTCGAGCACGGCATGGCGAACATCTACTGCGTCGATTGCCACATGCCGAAGACCATGCAGACCGGCGCCGGCTTCGGCATGGGCAGCGCCCGCAAGGACGGGCAGAACTACTGGGTGAACGACATCACCTCGCACCTCTTCGACGTCCCGCGCAAGGACAGCAAGGGCGTCAAGGGCGTCGATCCCGGCAAGGCGATGCCGATCCCCTACACCAAGGGCTGCGGCAGCTGCCACGACGTGGAGAGCCTGAGCAAGTAGCGGCAGCGCCCGGCTAGGCCCGTTCGTACCAGGTGCGCGTCGCGTTGGCGGCGCGCACCATCATCACCCAGATGAGAAGGCCGACCGGGATGTTGACGCGCGCGACTTGCATCCGGCCGAGCGCCTGCACCGGGCCGGGAATCGCCTGCCCGAGCGCGACGCCCGCGACGATGCACAGGAAAACCCAGAGCGTCAGCCAGCGCTCGAAGACGCTCATCGCGGGCGCGGTCAACGCGCGACAGCTTCCTGGCCGGTCTTGCCTATCTCCTGCAGCCGCTTCTGCAATGCCAGCCGATCGAGCTTGTCCATCGGCAGGGCGAGCAACAGGTTGATGCGCGTGCTCAGCTCGGCGAAAGCGCGCAGGAAGGCGCGGCGCCTGTCTTCGCCGCTCCCCTGCACCGCCGCCGGGTCGGCCACGCCCCAGTGCGCAATCATCGGCTGGCCCGGCCAGAGCGGACAGGGCTCGGCTGCGGCGCTGTCGCAGACCGTGAACACGAAATCCATGCGCGGCGCGCCGGGGGCCGCGAACTCGTCCCAGCTCTTGGAGCGCAGCCCGGTGGTGTCGATGCGGTTCTTCGCCAGCAGCTCGAGCGCGAACGGGTTTACCTTGCCGCCGGGCCGGCTCCCGGCACTGTAGGCCCGGAAGCGGCCTTTGCCGGCGACGTTGAGGTACGCCTCGGCGAGGATCGAGCGCGCCGAGTTTCCCGTGCAGAGAAACAGGACATTCAAGCCGGTTTCCTCGCCCGGATGAAGGCGCTCAGGAACTTCCCGTCCACCTGCGGGCCGATCGCGCCCGCGTCCATTCCCTTGCCGGCGAGGAACGCCTTCGCGTCCTCCGCCCGGTAGATGCGCGTCGGCTCGATCTCGACGTCCCGGAAGCCGGCGGCCGAGAGCTTCGCACGGTATTCGTTCTCTTCCAGCGCGCCCGCGACGCATCCGACCCAGAGCAGGATGCTCTTGCGGATCTCGGCGGGCACCTCGCCGCGCGTCACCACGTCCGAAACCGCGAACCGGCCGCCCGGTTTCAGCACGCGGAACGCCTCGCGCAGCACGCGGTCCTTGTCGGCCGAGAGATTGATCACGCAATTGGAGATGATGACGTCGACCGAGTTGTCCGGCAGCGGGATGTGCTCGATCTCGCCCTTGAGGAATTCCACGTTCTGCACGCCCGCCTTGCGCCGGTTCTCGTCGGCGAGCGCGAGCATCTCGTCGGTCATGTCCAGGCCGTAGGCCTTGCCGGTCGGCCCCACGCGCCTCGCGGAGAGCAGGACGTCGATGCCGCCGCCGGAGCCGAGATCGAGCACGACCTCGCCCGGCTTCAGCTCGGCCAGCGCGGTGGGGTTTCCGCAGCCGAGCGAGGCCAGAACCGCGGCTTCCGGCAGCTGGTCCTTCTGCGTCTCGTCGTAGAGATTGCTCGTGATCGGGTCGCCGCAGCCCGTGTCGCGCGGACCGGTCCCGCAACAGGAACCCCTGGCTCCGACCGTGACGCTGCGCGCCGCGCGCGCATACCTCTGCCTTACGATGTCTTTGAGTTCGCTGTCTTCCATGGTTTCTCCTCGAATGCGGCCGGCGCGCATTGCGCCCCGCCGCAGCAGTTCTCGGTCAGAAAGCCGAGCAGCGCGTCCATCGCCGCGAAGTCGGCGCTGTAGATGACGAAGCGGCCTTCCTGGCGGCTCGTCGCGAGCCCGGCGTGCGTCAGCCCGGCCAGATGGAACGAAAGCGTCGCGGGCGCCAGGTCGAGCTTCTCGGCGATGCTGCCCGCCGCCAGGCCCTGCGGCCCGGCCTGCACCAGCAGCCGGAAGATCGCGAGGCGCGTGTTCTGCGCCAAGCCGCTCAACGCTTGAACCGCCTGCTTCATTTCCATATTTCCAGAATAATCGAACTAATAGCCAAAAGTCAACACGGCACTAGCGGGCAGCGGCCTTGCGAACCGAGTCCGCGATGGATCTTGCTGCATTTTCAATGGCTTCGCGCGGCTCTCCCTCCACCATGACGCGCAGCACGGGCTCGGTGCCCGAGGGCCGCAGCAGGACGCGCCCGCGGCCGTTCAGCGAGCGCTCCGCGCGCGCTTGCGCATCCGCGATCGCCTGGTGCTTGCGCCAGTCGAAGCCCCTCGGCACCTCCACGTTCACCAGCACCTGCGGGACCATGACGAGCCCGGCGGTGAGCTCGGCGAGCGTCCTGCCCGAGAGGCGCAGCGCCGTGAGCACCTGCAGCGCCGAGACGATACCGTCGCCGGTGGTGTGCTTGTCGAGGCAGATGATATGACCCGAGTTCTCCCCGCCGAGCTGCCAGCCCTTCTCGCGCAGGAGCTCGAGCACGTAGCGATCCCCCACCCTGGCGCGCGCGAACGGGATGCCCGCGGCGGCAAACGCCTTCTCGAGCGCGAAGTTCGTCATCAGCGTGCCGGCGACGCCGGCGATCCGCCCCCGTTGCGCGCGCTGCTGCGCGATCACGTACAGAAGCTGGTCGCCGTCGTAGACGCGGCCCGCGCCATCGACCATCACCACGCGGTCGCCGTCGCCGTCGAGCGCGATGCCGAGGTCGGCCTTTCGGGCATGAACCTCCTTCTGCAGATGCTGGGGGGAGGTAGCGCCGGACTTCTCGTTGATATTGAATCCGTCCGGCGCGACGCCGATCGGCGCGACGTCGGCGCCGAGCTCGTGGAACACATGCGGCGCGGCGTTGTAGGCGGCGCCGTGCGCGCAGTCCACCACGATCCTGAGGCCCTTCAGGTCGAGCTCGCCGGGGAAGGTGGACTTGCAGAACTCGACGTAGCGCCCCTGCGCGTCGTCCACGCGGCGCGCGCGCCCGAGCTTCGCCGCCTCGTTGCAGCCGACCGGCTGCTCGAGCACGCGCTCGATTTCGGCTTCCACGGTGTCGGGCAGCTTGAAGCCGTCGCCGGAGAAGAACTTGATGCCGTTGTCGGCGTAGGGATTGTGCGAGGCGCTGATCACCACCCCGGCGGAGAGCCGCAGCGCGCGCGTCAGGTATGCGACGCCCGGCGTCGGCAGCGGCCCGCACAGCAGCACGTCCACGCCCGCCGCGGAGAAGCCCGCCTCGAGCGCCGCCTCGATCATGTAGCCGGAGATGCGCGTGTCCTTGCCGATCAGAACCGCGGGGTTCTTGCTTTGCGCAGAAAGAACCTTTCCGGCGGCATAGCCCAGCCGCAGGACGAAATCGGCCGTCATCGGGCCCTGCCCGACCGTGCCGCGCACCCCGTCGGTGCCGAAATGCTTCCGGCTCACCTGCGGCTGGCCTCCCACACCGCGATCACGTCCCTCGTCTCCCTCACGTCGTGCACCCTCAGTATTGTCGCCCCACCCTGCAGCGCGAGCAAAGCCGCCGCGAGGCTGGCGGCCAGGCGCTCCCCGACCGGCCGGCCGGTGACCGCGCCGAGCGAGGACTTGCGCGACCAGCCGGCGAGCACCGGCACGCCGAGCCCGGTGAACGCTTGCAGCTCCCGCAGCAGCCGGAAGTTGTGCTCGACCGTCTTGCCGAAGCCGAAGCCGGGGTCGATGCAGATGCGGTCTTTCTCTATCCCCCCTTTCTCACAGGCGGAAATTCGTGAAGCAAGAAAATCCCTGACCTCAGAAACCACGTCCTCGTACCGCGGGTCCTGCTGCATCGTCGCGGGATCGCCCTTCTTGTGCATCAGGCACACCGCGCAATCGCTCGCCGCGACCGCCTCGAGCGCGCCCGATGCGCCGAGCGCCTCGATGTCGTTGATCATCGACGCGCCTTCGGCGAGCGCCGCTTTCATCACCGAAGGCCGCCGGGTGTCCACCGAAACGGGCTTGTCCTTCAGGGCTCTTACGATTGGAAGAACTCTTTCGAGTTCGAGGGATTCATCGACAGAACCCGCTCCCGGCCGCGAGGATTCTCCTCCCACGTCCAGGATGTCCGCCCCCTCGTCGAGCAGGCGACGCGCTTGCTCGAGCGCGGCCTTCGGATCGAGAAACCGCCCGCCGTCGGAAAAGGAGTCGGGCGTCACGTTGAGGACGCCCATGACGAGGGGGCGGTCGAGCGGCAGCGCGAACCTGCCGCAGCGCAGCTTGCCGGTCAGGCGCTGGTGACGGGCGCCGCGGCGCCCTGCGGGCCGTCGCTCGGCGCGCTCGGCGTGCTGCCCGCGCCGCCGGCCGGCTTGGGCGGGCGCGGCGGCTTGCCGGCGATGATGTCGTTCACCTGCTCGGCGTCCAGCGTCTCCCACTCGAGCAGCGCCTTGGCCAGCGCCTCGACCTTGTCGCGGTTGTCCTCGATGATCTTGCGCGCCAGGTGATACTGCGTGTCGATGATGCGGCGGATCTCCTGGTCGACCTTCTGCAGCGTGGCCTCGGAGACGTTCTTGTGCGTGGTGATCGAGCGGCCGAGGAACACTTCGCCCTCGTTCTCGCCGTAGACCATCGGCCCCATCTCGTCGGACATGCCGTAGCGCGTCACCATCTCGCGCGCGATCGCGGTCGCGTTCTCGAAGTCCTGGCGCGCGCCGGTGGTCTGCTGCTTGAGGAACACCTCCTCGGCGATGCGGCCGCCGAACGACACCGCGACCTGCGCCAGCATCTGCTCCTTGGTGAGGCCGTAGCGGTCCTTCTCCGGCAGGAAGAAGGTGACGCCGAGCGCGCGGCCGCGCGGGATGATGGTCACCTTGTGCACCGGGTCGGCCTTGGCGACGATCTTGCCGACCACCGCGTGGCCGGCTTCGTGGTAGGCGGTGGTGGTGCGCTCCTCCTCCGACATCACCATCGAGCGCCGTTCCGCGCCCATCATGATCTTGTCCTTGGCGCGCTCGAAGTCGTCCATGTCCACCAGGCGCTTGTTGCCGCGCGCGGCGAAGAGCGCCGCCTCGTTCACCACGTTGGCGAGGTCCGCGCCCGAGAAGCCGGGCGTGCCGCGCGCGATGATGTCGGGCTTGACGTCGGGCGCGAGCGGCACCTTGCGCATGTGCACCTTGAGAATCTCTTCCCTGCCCCGGATGTCGGGCAGCGGAACGACCACCTGCCGGTCGAAGCGCCCGGGCCTGAGCAGCGCCGGGTCGAGCACGTCGGGGCGGTTGGTGGCGGCGATGACGATCACGCCCATCGTGCCCTCGAAGCCGTCCATCTCGACCAGCAGCTGGTTGAGCGTCTGCTCGCGCTCGTCGTTGCCGCCGCCCAGGCCCGCCCCGCGCTGCCGGCCCACGGCGTCGATCTCGTCGATGAACACGATGCACGGCGCGTGCTTCTTCGCCTGCTCGAACATGTCGCGCACGCGCGCCGCGCCCACGCCCACGAACATCTCCACGAAGTCGGAGCCCGAGATCGAGAAGAACGGCACCTTCGCCTCGCCCGCGATGGCGCGCGCGAGCAGCGTCTTGCCGGTGCCCGGGTTGCCCACCATCAGCACGCCGCGCGGGATGCGCCCGCCGAGCTTCTGGAACTTGGTCGGGTCGCGCAGGAAGTCGACCAGCTCGGAGACTTCCTCCTTCGCCTCCTCGCAGCCGGCGACGTCGGCGAAGGTGACGGTGTTGGTCGACTCGTCCAGCATGCGCGCGCGCGACTTGCCGAACGAGAACGCGCCTCCCCTGCCCCCGCCCTGCATCTGGCGCATGAAGAAGATCCACACGCCGATCAGCAGCAGCATCGGGAACCAGGACACGAAGATGTTCATGAGGAGCGAGGGCTCCTCTTCGGGCTTCGCCTTGATCTTGACGCCGTACTTGAGCATGTCCGACACCAGCCACGGATCGCCCGGCGAGTAGCTGGTGACGGTCTTGCCGTCCGTGGTCTTCGCCCTGAGGTTGCGGCCCTCGATCATCACCTCGGTGATGCGCCCGGCCTTCATCTCCTCGTAGAACTGCGAGTAGTCCATCGGCGATTGCGTCGCCTGGCGGGTCTGGAACTGGTTGAACACGGTCATCAGCACCAGCCCGATGACGAGCCAGATGACCAGATTTTTGAGCATGTTGTTCAAGGACCTGTCCTCTGCGAAACGCTGCCGCCGAGCGGCTATTGTATTCCCTTCAGACCCCGCGCGAGCAGGTATGTTTCCCGCGACTCGCCGCGCGAGGCGGCGGGCTTGCGGATTTCGACCTTGCTGAAGATTTCTTTCATTTCCCCGAGCAGCGCGCCGAACTCCCCGCCCTGAAACAGCTTGCACAGGAACGCGCCGCCAGCCGACAGGTGCGAGCGGCAGAAGGCCGCCGCCGCGCGCGCCAGCTCGGCCGCGCGCGCCTGGTCCACGGCCGCGATCCCGGTCAGATTGGGCGACAGGTCCGAGAGCACGACATCGAGCTTGCGCGCGCCGATCTCTCCGGCCAGCTTCGCGCGCATCGACGGGTCGCGGAAATCTCCCCGCAGGATCGTCACCCCGGAGATGGGGGCGATTTCCAGCAAATCAACGGCGAACACCCTGCCCCGGGACCCGACCTTCCCGGCCGCGACCTGCGACCAGCCGCCCGGCGCGGCGCCGAGGTCCGCCACCAGGGCCCCCGGAATGAGCAGCCGGTCGCGGCTGTTGATCTCGAGGAGCTTGAACGCGGCGCGCGAGCGGTATCCTTGCGAGCGGGCTCTGCGCACGTACGGATCCGTGACGTGCCGCCGCAACCACCGGCGGCTCGAGGCTGTCCTTGCGATCGCGGGCTCCCGTGGCGAAGACGACGAGGAGTGTAACGAAACCATGAGATTGCCGATCCTCCTGTGCGCGGCGGTGCTGCTCGCGGGCTGCGCTTCGTACGACGGGCGCGGCCTGGTGCCGGGCAAGTCCACGTCCGGTGACGTGCAGGCCCTGATGGGGTCCCCCGCGGAAAGGCTCGCCTCGGCCGACGGCGGCAGCGTCTGGTACTACCCGCGCAACCCCGCCGGCCTGCACACCTATGCGGTGCGCATCGGCCCGGACGGCGTGATGCGCGGCATCGAGCAGCGCCTCACCGTGGAGAACATGGGCAAGCTCGTCGCCGGAACCACCACCGCGAAGCAGGTGCGCGAGCTGCTCGGGCCGCCGTGGCGCGTGACGCGCCTGGAGCGCCAGCGGCGCGACGTCTGGGAGTACTCCATGTACGACGCGGTGCAGGACGAGCATTTCCTGTACGTGCAGTTCTCCGGCGACGGCCTGGTGCGCGAGGTGCTGCTGCTGCGCGACCTCAGGAAGGAGCAGGGGGACGCGACCTCGCGCCCGTAGCGGGCTCCCGGCGGGGCGCGAACTCGGCACCCGGCGCGGATGTCCAATCCGCGTGGAACTCGATGACGGCGCGAACGTGACGGCACAGGAATTGCAGGCATTGGTCGAAGCGATCGACGAGCGCGAGCGCGACCTGCGCGCGCGCATCGCCGGCGAGCGCGAGCGCGCCAATGCGGAGATGACTTCGCAGCTGGACGGCGTGGTCGGCGACGGCGCCGATTACGCCGGGGCCAGGATCCGCGCCGGCATCGAGAACGAGCTGGTCGACCGCCACCTGCGCGAGCTCGCGGCGCTGGAGGCGGCGCGCGCGCGCCTCGGCGCCCGCACCAACGGCGCCTGCGCCGAATGCGGCGAGCCCATCGGCGACGATCGGCTGCGCG
>JBFLYF010000069.1:0-12118 GCA_040756795.1 Pseudomonadota bacterium | reverse complement strand
GCTGCTGGGCGTGGCGGTGCTCGCGCTGCTCGCGCACGGGGTCTGGATCGCGGTGCGCTCGCTGGTGGATCAGCGCCTGGCGCGCATCTCGCCCGCCGAGCCGCAGGAGGCGCCGGGCCCGAAGTCGCGCCTGCTGACGCTCCTGCCGCTGCTGCGCATCACCACCGCCGTGGTGCTGCTCGTGCTGCTGGTGCTCTCCTCGCTCTGGGCGCTCGGCATCGAGATCACGCCGCTGCTCGCGGGCGCGGGCGTGGTGGGCCTCGCCATCGGCTTCGGGGCGCAAACGCTCGTCAGGGACATCGTGAGCGGCGTGTTCTACCTGATCGACGATGCGTTCCGCATCGGCGAGTACATCCAGAGCGGAACCTACAAGGGCACGGTGGAGTCGTTCAGCCTGCGCTCGGTGAAGCTGCGCCACCACCGCGGCCCGCTCTATACGATTCCCTACGGCGTGCTGGGCGCGATCCAGAACCTGAGCCGCGACTGGGTGATCGACAAGCTCACGGTCGGCATCACCTACGACAGCGACATCGAGAAGGCGAGGAAGCTCGTCAAGCGCATCGGCCAGGAGCTCGCCGCCGACCCCGAGCTCGGCCGCCACTTCCTCGAGCCGCTCAAGATGCAGGGCGTGGAGCAGTTCGGCGACTTCGCGATCCAGATCCGCATGAAGATGAAGACGCACCCGGGCGAGCAGTTCGTGATCCGCCGCAAGGCCCTGGCGATGATCAAGAAGGCGTTCGACGAGAACGGCATCAAGTTCGCCTTCCCGACCGTGCAGCTCGCCGGCGGCGCCGAGGCGGGCGCGGGCGCCGCCGCGGCGGCGGCGCGCCAGGTGCTCGCGCGCGAGCCGCAGCCCCCGGCCTAGGCGCGACCGGCGCGCTCGAGCACCGCCTGCAGCAGCACGTTGCAGCCCGCGGCGAGGTCCTCGGGGCGCGCGTTCTCGCTCTCGTTATGGCTGATGCCGCCCTCGCAGGGCACGAACACCATCGCGGTCGGCGCGATGCGCGCCATGTACACCGCGTCGTGCGCCGCGCCGCTCACGATGTCGCGCTGCGAGTAGCCGAGGCGCCGCGCGCCCGCGCGCACGCTCTCGACCAGCTCCGGCGCGAACTCGCTCGGAGGAAAATAGACGACTTCCTTGAGCGTGATTTCGGTTCTGGTTTCTTTCTGAATTTCCAAAGCCTTTTTTCTCAGCTCCTCGACCATTGCATTGAGCGTCACATCCTTGGCATTCCTCAGATCGACGGTCGTGCGCACTTCGCCCGGCACGACGTTGCGCGAGTTCGGCTTCACCTGCATGAAGCCGACGGTGCCGCGCGCGTAGTCCGGGAACGTGGTGGCGATCCGGTTCACTTCCAGCACCAGGCGGCTCGCGGCGAGGAGCGCGTCCTTCCTCGTTTCCATCGGCGTCGGCCCGGCGTGCGAGTCCTGCCCGGCGATCGCGACGTCGAACCAGCGCTGCCCGAGCGCGCCGAGCACCACGCCGATCGTGGTCTTCGTCTCCTCCAGCACCGGCCCCTGCTCGATGTGCGCCTCGAAGTAGGCGCCGAGCTTGTGTGGTCTTGACGTACCTGAATAGCTGATCTGGTTCAGGGCGTCGCGCACGGTGATCCCGTCGACGTCCTTCGACTCGAGAATGCTTTCGAGCGGAAAGACCCCTGCGTAAACCCCGGAACCCATCAAGGTCGGCACGAAGCGCGAGCCTTCCTCGTTGGTCCAGGAGACCACCTCGAGCGGGGCGCGCGTGCGCACCCCGGCGTCGTTCAGCGTGCGCATCACCTCCAGGCCCGCCATCACGCCGTAGGCGCCGTCGAAGCGGCCGCCCGAGGGCTGCGAATCCAGGTGGCTTCCCATCGCGACCGGCGGCAGCGCGGGCTCGGTTCCGGCGCGGCGCGCGAAGATGTTGCCGATCGCGTCGATCTCGACCGCGAGCCCCGCGGCGCGGCACCAGGCGACGAACTGCTCGCGCCCCGCGCGGTCCTCGGCGGTGAGCGTGACGCGGCGCACCCCGCCCTTCGGCGTGGCGCCGATCCTGGCGAGGTCCATGAGCGAGCCCCAGAGCCGCTCGGCGTCGATTCGCAGCATGGCGGGCGCAAACTTTACACCGAAGCACGCTTCGAGGACACTCACAAAGCAAATGCTTTCTTCCTACCGGTCGGTGTTCAAGGCGGGCCTGTTCGCCGGCAGGACCGCGATCGTCACCGGCGCGGGCTCCGGCATCGGCCGCTGCACCGCCCACGAGCTCGCTTCGCTCGGCGCCAGGGTGGCGCTGGCGGGGAGAAAGATCGAGAAATTGAACGGGGTTGTTCAGGAAATTTCCAAGGCGGGCGGACAAGCCAAAAGCTATGTCTGCGATATAAGAGAAGAAGAAACCGTCAAACACACGGTCAAGAACATCCTCGCCGATCTCGGCAGGATCGACTTTCTGGTCAACAACGCCGGCGGCCAGTTCGCCGCGCCGCTCGAGGCGATCTCGGCCAAGGGCTGGGAGACGGTGGTGCGCACCAACCTCACCGGCGGATTCCTCGTCGCGCGCGAGTGCTACACGCAGTGCATGAAAGGCGCGGGCGGCGGCGCGATCGTCAACATCATCGCCGACATGTGGCAGGGCATGCCGACGATGGGCCATTCGGGCGCGGCTCGCGCCGGCATGCTCAACTTCACCGAGACCGCCGCCTTCGAATGGGCGCCGGTGCGCGTCAACGCGGTGGCTCCGGGCTGGATCGCCTCGAGCGGGCTGGACCACTACCCCGCCGAGATGAAGGAGCACATCCGCTCGCTGCCCCGGCACGTGCCGCTCGGCCGCCTGGGGACCGAGTCGGAGGTATCGGCGGCGATTTGTTTCCTGCTTTCCCCCGCCGCCGCTTTCATTTCGGGGTCTTGCATCAGGGTCGACGGCGCCGTTCCGAACTGGAAGCGGCCCAGGGAAAAGGCGACCCGACTGCAAACCGAGCCCTTCGACGGCTTCCATCTGGCCACCAAGCCGAAGGTGCTCGCCGACCCGTCCGGCGGGTCACAATAACAATGCCCGCGATCCAGTCGAAGCTCGATACGTCCTCCGAAGCTTTTCAAGGCAACCGCAAGCGGATGCTCGAGCTCGTTTCTCTTTTGAGAAACCTGGAAACGAGGACAAGAAGGAAATCCGAAGAGGCCAAGCCCCTTTTCGACAAGCGCGGCCAGCTGCTGCCGCGCGAGCGCGTGGCGCGGCTGCTGGACGCGGGCGCGCCGTGGCTGGAGCTCTCCTCGCTCGCGGGCTACTGCCTCGACAACCCGGACCCGGAGAAGTCGATCCCCGGCGGCGGCATGATCGCGGGCATCGGCTACGTCGCCGGCGCGCGCGCCATGGTGGTCGCGAGCGACTCCGGCATCGACGCGGGGGCGATCCAGCACATGGGCCGCGAGAAACTCCTGCGCGCGCAAAACCTGGCGATGGAAAACCGCCTGCCGTTCGTGCACCTCGTGGAGTCGGCCGGGGCGAACCTGCTCAAGTACCGCGTCGAGGGCTTCATCCACGGCGGCGCGATCTTCTACAACCTGGCGAAGCTCTCGGCGGCGGGGCTGCCGGTGGTGACGGTGGTGCACGGCTCCTCGACCGCGGGCGGCGCCTACATGCCGGGGCTCTCGGACTACGTCATCATGGTGCGCGGGCGCGCCAAGGCGTTTCTCGCCGGCCCGCCGCTCCTGAAAGCCGCGACCGGCGAGATCGCCACCGACGAGGAGCTCGGCGGCGCGGTGATGCACACGCACGTCTCCGGATTGGGGGAATACCTCGCGGAAGATGATGCCGACGGGATTCGGTTGGCAAGAGAGGTTTTAGGCAGATTGGGCTTCAACTCCGAAACCAGACCACCGAAAGCGAAACCGCCCCGCTACCCCGCCGAGGAACTCCTCGGGGTCATGCCCGCCGATTACAGGAAGCCGGTGGACATGCGCGAGGCGATCGCGCGCTTCGCGGACGACTCGGATTTCCTCGACTTCAAGCCCGACTACGGCCCGGCGACCGTCTGCGGCCACGCCGCGATCCAGGGCTTTCGCATCGGCATCGTCACCAACAACGGGCCCCTGGACCCGGCGGGCTCGAACAAGGCGACGCACTTCATCCAGTCCTGCTGCCAGGCGGGACTGCCGATCCTCTACCTGCAGAACACCACGGGCTACATCGTGGGCAAGGCCTCGGAGGAGGCCGGCATGATCAAGCACGGCTCGAAGATGATCCAGGCCGTGTCGAACGCCAACGTGCCGCAACTCACCCTAATGTGTGGAGCCTCCTTCGGCGCGGGCAACTACGGCATGTGCGGGCGCGCCTACAACCCGAGGTTCCTGTTCTCCTGGCCGAACGCGCAGACCGCGGTGATGGGGGCCGAGCAGGCCGCGCTCACCATGGCGATCGTGATGGAAGGCGGGATGAGACGGAAAAATCTTCCTGTGGACGTTGAATCGATAGCAAAGACAAAAGCCAGGATCATCGAGAACTTCGAAAAGCAGCAGAGCGCCTTCGTCACCAGCGCGCACCTGCTCGACGACGGCGTCATCGACCCGCGCGACACGCGAAATGTGCTGGGTTTTGTCTTGTCCCTATGCAAAGACACCAGAGAATTGAGGCCAATCCAGTTTGGCGTAGCGAGGCCCTGACATGAAATTCACCCAGGAGCACGAAGAGATCCGCCGCACCATGAAGAAGTTCATCGACGCGGAGATCAACCCGCATGTCGACGAATGGGAGGCCGCCGAGCAGTTTCCCGCGCACGAGGTCTTCAAGAAGCTCGGCAACCTCGGCATGCTCGGGCTCACCAAGCCCGAGGCCTACGGCGGCGCGGGGCTCGACTACAGCTACGCGATGGTGTTCGCCGAGACGCTCGGGGCGATCCGCTGCGGCGGGGTGCCGATGGCGATCGGCGTGCAGACCGACATGGCGACGCCGGCGCTCGCGCGCTTCGGGTCGGATGAGCTGCGCAAGGAGTTCCTCGCCCCGGCGATCGCCGGGGACCACGTGGCCTGCATCGGCGTCTCCGAGCCGGGAGCGGGCTCGGATGTCGCCTCGATCAAGACCACGGCGCGCAAGGACGGCGGCGACTACGTCATCAACGGCCAGAAGATGTGGATCACCAACAGCCTGCAGGCCGACTGGATGTGCCTGCTCGCCAACACCTCGGAAGGCGCGCCGCACAAGAACAAGACGCTGATCATCCTGCCGATGAACACCAGGGGCGTCACCAAGGCGAAGAAGATCCGCAAGATCGGCATGATGTCCTCCGACACCGGGCTGATCCATTTCGACGACGTGCGCGTGCCGCAGCGCTACCGCATCGGCGAGGAGGGCATGGGCTTCACCTACCAGATGCAGCAGTTCCAGGAGGAGCGGCTGTGGGCGGCGGCGAGCTCGGTGCCCGGCATGCTGCGCACGCTCGACGACACCATCGAGTACGTCCGCGAGCGCAAGATGTTCGGCCAGTCGGTGCTCGACTTCCAGTACGTGCACTACCGCCTCGCCGAGTTGAAGACCGAGATCGAGGCGCTGCGCGCGCTCACCTACCGCGCCTGCGAGCTCTACGTCGACGGCGGCGACGTCACCGAGCTCGCCTCGATGGCGAAGCTGAAGAGCGGGCGCCTGCGGCGCGAGGTGTCGGACGCCTGCCTGCAGTACTGGGGCGGCATGGGCTACACCTGGGACAACCCCGCCTCGCGCGCCTACCGCGACGGGCGCCTCGGCTCGATCGGCGGCGGCGCGGACGAGGTGATGCTCGGCATCATCTGCAAGTACATGCACATCCTGCCGAAGAAGTAGCGGGACAACTCGGGTGGCGTTCCGGTCCGTGCTGGTAGCGAACCGCGGCGAGATCGCGCTGCGGGTGATGCGCACCGCGAGGCGCATGGGGCTGCGCACGATCGCGGTGTACTCGGACGCCGACCGCGACGCGCCGCACGTCCGCGGGGCCGACGAGGCCGTGCATATCGGGGGCCCTGCTCCGGGAGATTCCTATCTGAACATCGAATCGATTCTCGGGGCCGCGAAAGCCACGGGCGCGGATGCCATTCATCCCGGCTACGGCTTTCTCGCGGAAAGCGAGGACTTTTCCAGCCGGATTCAGAGCAGCAACCTTGTCTGGATAGGCCCTCCTCCGGCCGCGATCCGCGCCATGGGCGACAAGGCGAACGCCAAGGCGCTCGCCGCCTCGGCGGGCGTGCCCGTGCTTCCGACCTACGAAAAGGATCCCGAGTATCCCGTGCTCATCAAGGCGGTCGCGGGCGGCGGCGGCCGGGGGATCCGGCTTGTCCGTTCCCGGGAAACACTGGAACAAGAGCTGAAAACCGCCCGCTCGGAAGCGCTGCACGCTTTCGGCGACGACCGCGTGATCCTGGAAAAGGCGCTGCCGAATGCGCGCCACGTCGAAGTGCAGATCTTTGCCGACGCGCGCGGCGGCTGCGTGCACCTCGGCGAGCGCGACTGCTCGGTGCAGCGGCGGCACCAGAAGCTGATCGAGGAATCGCCGTCTCCCGCCGTCGATGCCGAACTCCGCGCACAAATGGGAAACGCGGCCATCCTTATTGCAAAGGCAGTTGGCTACGCAGGCGCCGGCACGGTCGAGTTTCTGCTCGGCGAGGACGGCCGGTTCTGGTTCATGGAGATGAACACGCGGCTGCAGGTCGAGCACGCGGTGACCGAGGCGGTCACGGGGCTCGACCTCGTGGAGTGGCAGCTGCGCGTCGCCGCGGGCGAGCCGCTGCCGGCGCGCCAGGACGAGCTCCGCTTCTCCGGGCACGCGATCGAGGCGCGCCTGTGCGCCGAGGATCCGTCGCAGGGCTTCCTCCCCCAGGCCGGGGCCCTCGCCCTGTGGGAGCCCGCGCCGGGCGTGCGCGTGGATCACGCGCTCGAGTCCGGCATCACGGTCGCGCCCTATTACGACTCGATGCTCGCGAAGCTCGTCGCCCACGCGGCGACGCGCGACGCGGCGCGCGAGCGGCTCGCCGCGGCGCTCGACGCGACCGTGGCGCTCGGGCTGCCGACCAACAAGGCCTTCCTCGCCGCGGTGCTGCGCGACCCGGTGTTCGCGGCCGGCAGGCAGAGCGTGGAGTTTCTTGCCGCTTTCGGATTCAGGGCCGAGCCGCCGCGGGAGCGCGACTACGCGCTCGCCGCCGCGCTGCTCGCCGGCGACTGGGGCGAGTGGACCGGCTGGAGCAACAATCCCGCTCACGCCTCGTACGTGAAGTTCGACGGCCGGGTGATGGCTTTTTCTTCCGAAGGTCGGCCCGGGTTGCCGCATGTCGTCGACGGCGACTGGGTGCATTTCGCGCGCGGCGCCGCGAGCTTTTCCTTCCGCAACGCGCTGCACGATCCGCCCGCGAAGCGCGGCGCGCAGGCGAAGGACGGCAGGCTCACCGCGCCGATGAACGGCCGCGTGGTGGCGGTGAACGCGAAGGCCGGGGAGCGGATCGAGGCCGGCAGGCCGATCGTGGTGCTCGAGGCGATGAAGATGGAGCACGGCCTGAGCCTGGACTTCTCCTCCAGGGTGAAGACGGTCCACGTCGTCACCGGCGCCCAGGTCGCACCCGGCCATCTTCTCGTGGAGTTTGAGCCCGCATGATGCGGCATCCGGCCTTCACCGAGGAGCACGAGGCTTTTCGCGAGACGGTGCGGCGCTTCGTAGAGCGCGAGATCCTGCCGCACGCCGCGGGGTGGGACGAGGCGGGCGAGTTTCCGCGCGAGCTCTACGGCAAGGCGGCGCGCGCCGGGTTGTTCGGCATCGGCTACCCGGAGGAGTACGGCGGCACGCTGGCCGATTACTTCTTCCGCATCGTCTGCGCCGAGGAGTTCGCGCGCGCCGGCTGCGGCGGGCTCTCGGCGAGCCTCTTCTCGCACACCATCGGCGCGCCGCCGATCGCCGCGGTCGGGAGCATTGAACTGAAAAAGAGGGTTTTGCCGGACATTCTCTCCGGGACGAAAATAAGCGCGCTCGCGATCACCGAGCCGCAAGGGGGCTCGGATGTCGCGAATCTGAAGACGAAGGCCGTCAAGGAGAAAAACGAGTACGTCGTCAACGGCGAGAAGACCTTCATCACCTCGGGCATGCGCGCCGACTACTACACCGTGGCGGTGCGCACCGGAGGCCCGGGCGCGGCGGGCGTGTCGCTGCTGCTCATCGAGCGCGAGCGGCCGGGCTTCACGCGCGCGCCGCTCGAGAAGATGGGCTGGTGGTGCTCGGACACCGCTGCGCTGCATTTCGCCGACGTGCGCGTGCCGACATCCAACCTCATCGGCGAGGAGAACCAGGGCTTTCGCGCCATCATGCGCAACTTCAACTCGGAACGCCTGTCGATCGCCGCGGGCGCGGTCGGCTTCGCGCAGGTGTGCCTGGAGGACGCGCTCGCCTGGGCGCGCAGCCGCACGACCTTCGGCGAGCGCCTGCTCGGGCACCAGGCGATCCGCCACAAGCTGGTGGACATGCAGACCCGCGTCCATGCGGCGCGCGCCCTGCTCTACGACACCGCCTGGAAGCTGGAGCGCGCGCCGCGCGACAAGGAACATGTTGCGCAGCTCGCGATGCTGAAGAACCTCGCCACCGACACGATGCAGTTCTGCGCCGACGCGGCGGTGCAGACGCTGGGCGGCGCAGGGTTCGTGCGCGGCACGCGCGCCGAGCGCGTCTACCGCGAGGCGAAGGTGATGCAGATCGGCGGCGGCAGCACCGAGATCATGAAGGACCTCGCCGCGAAACAGCTGGGATGGTGGCCATGAACCTCAGGAACCGCGCCATCCAGGCGCTGATGCGCAAGGTGATGGAGGAGCATATCGCCTTCAACAAGCTCCTCGGGCTGAAAGTCGAGTCCTTCGACCTGGAGGCGCCGAAGCTGCGCTTCGACATGCGCCCGGAGCTGGTCGGCAACCCGGCGCGCCAGATCCTGCACGGCGGCGTGATCTCGGCGACGCTCGACGTCGCGGGCGGCTTCGCCATCATGCTGCAGCTCGCCGCCGAGATGACCGGGATCCCGACCTCGTTCCCCAAGATGGGCACCATCGACCTGCGCGTCGACTACCTGCGCCCCGGGCGCGGCCGCCACTTCGTCGCCACGGCGCGCATCGTGCGCAAGGGCAGCCGCATCGCGGTCACCCACATGGAGCTCGCGAACGACGCAGGGGAGCTGATCGCCACCGGCAGCGCCGCGTACGTCGTAGGCTAGCGGCCGTAGCGCTCGATCAGCGCGTCGATATTCCCGGCTATCCGCGGCGCGAGCCCTACGATGCGGTCGATCGTGGCGCGCAGGTGCGCTTCGACCGCCCCCTTGTCGGTTTCCCAGTCCGGGACGACTTCCTCGATGTCGGGCAGCCGCGCCGCCGGCTCGCCGCACACCTCGAGAAAGAGCGGCGCCTCGCGGTTGAATCTTTCCTTCAGGAAGGTACGGTGATCGATGCTCATCGCCACCACCAGCCGCGATTCGTCGAGCAGTTCCCGCGTCACGGTGCGGCGCCGGTGGCCGCTGACGTCGAAGCCCTTCTCGAGCAGGTAGTCGCGCACGCGCGGCTTGACTGCGTGCGGGAAGTCGTCGGTGCCCGCGGAGGACACCTGCACGTCGTTACGATGCGCCAGCAGCCGGCTCAGCGCCACGTCCGCCGCCAGGCTGCGGAAGATATTCCCGGTGCAGACGAAAAGCACGCGCCGCAGATCGTTTGCAAGCCTAGGCCCGGAGCGGCGCGTCACGGAATGTCGGCAAGCTTGTTGATGTCGTCGCCCGCGACCAGCACGAAATCCCCTTTCGATCCCGCCAGCCGCCTGGCGCGGTAGGGCCTGTATTCCTCGCTTTCGTAGAACGCCTTGGCGGCTGCCCTGGACGGCCACTCGATGATGAGAAAGATGTGGGGATTCTTTCGCTCTCCTTCCAGGCGCTCCAGGTCGTTGGTCCGGGCGAGGTAGCGCCCGCCCCTTTTTTCGACCATGGGCGTGACGCTCTGCACGTAGTCGCGGACCCAGCTGCGTTCCGTGATGTCGAGCTCGGCTACGGCGTAGCACTTCATCGGTCCCCCGAAGGTCGGGTCAGAAGTTGCTTCATCGCCTCCAGCGCGATCGAGGAATGCCCGGGGCGCCAGATCAGTTGCGTCCGGGCCTTCGCGATGTCGGCGGGAAGCGACGTGACGCGGATCTCGCGTCCTGCCGGGGTCGTGTCGATGACCGAGCGCGGCACGATGGCGATGCCGGTCCCCGCGGCGACGCAAGCGAGGATCGCGTGGTAGGACTGGAACTCCATCACGCGATCGGGCAGCGCATGGCCGCGCCCGAGCCAGCGCTCAAGGCGCCCGCGGTACGAGCATCCCGTCGCGAACGCGATCACCGTCCGGTTGCCGATGTCCCTGGGCGAACGGATCCGGCCGGAGGTTCTCGGCGCGATGAGCACCAACGTCTCCTCAAATACCGGCTGGCTCTCGAGTCCCTGGGCGTTGAACGGCTCGGCCACGAACGCGGCTTCCACGTCCTGCTTGTGGACGAGCGCGACCAGCGCGCCCGAGGTCCCGGTGACGAGCTCGATCTGGACGTCCGGATAGATCCGGTGATAGCGCGAAAGCACCGGCGGCAGCCGGGTGGCGGAAGTGCTCTCGAGCGCTCCGATGCGCAGCGTCCCGCGTGGCTTACCGTTGCGCAGCGCCGCTTCCGCCTCCAGCGAGAGCCGCAGCAGCCGATCGGCGTAGTTGAGGAGCAGCCTGCCGTCGGCCGACAGCTCGAGCCGGCGCCCGTCGCGCACGAACAGCCGCGTGCCGAGCGCCTCCTCGAGCCGGCGCACCCGGGTCGTGACGTTGGACGGCACGCGGTGCAGCTTCGCCGCCGCCCGGTTGATGCCGCCCTGCTCGACGACGGCCTTGAAGATCCGCAATGCGGCGAGATCCATGTTCTCCGAAAGAGAATGATGTGTTCTTTATTATTCAGTTTGATGCGGCAAGGCGTCAACCTACACTGGCGCGGTGCCGCCATTGCCCTCGGGGGAGAGAACCGACGCGCATCCGGCCCGGGGGGTCGCCTGGGCCGGGCTTGCCGGGCTCGCCGTGGCGATGGGAATCGGGCGCTTCGCCTTCACGCCGATCCTGCCCATGATGCAGGACGACAGCGGCTTGTCGGTGCCGGAGGGCGGCTGGCTCGCCTCGGCCAACTATGCCGGGTACCTGGCCGGCGCGCTGTCCGCGATCGTCATGCGGGTCCGGCCCGCCGTCGCGATCCGGCTCGCCCTGGTGCTGATCGGCCTGTCCACGCTCGCCATGAGCCTGGAGCACCGCGTCGCGGTCTGGCTCGCGCTGCGCGCCGTCGCCGGCGTCGCCAGCGCCTGGGTGCTGGTGTTCGTATCCGCCTGGGCCCTGGAACGGCTCGCAGCGCTCGGCCGGCCCGTCATGGGCGGCGCGGTATACGCGGGCGTCGGCGCCGGGATCGCAGCCGCCGGCGGCGCTTGCCTCCTGCTCACGTACATCGGCGGCCGCTCGGCGGAGGCGTGGGTCGTTCTGGGCGCCGCCTCCCTTGCCGTAACCGCGGTCGTATGGCCGTTCATTGCGGTGGGCCCGCCACCCGGGGCAGTCGAAACGGCAACAGGGGAGCAGCCGGCTCTCCCGAGGGCGGAGTTCTGGCGCCTCGTGCTCTGCTACGGCGCTTTCGGCTTCGGCTACATCATTCCCGCCACATTTCTGCCGCTCATGGGCAAGGAGGCGGTTCCCGACCCCCTGCTCTTCGGGTGGGCGTGGCCGGTTTTCGGCGCCGCCGCGGTCGCCTCGACGCTGCTTGCCGCGCGCATGAGCCGATTCCTGTCGCACAGGAAAACCTGGATCGCCGGCAATCTGGCGATGGCGCTCGGCGTGATGCTTCCCGTGGTGGTGAAAGGCCTGGCGGGGATCCTGATCGCGGCTCTGCTCGTAGGCGGTACGTTCATGGTGATCACCATGGCGGGGATGCAGGAAGCGCGCAGGGTGGCCGGCGCGCGGGCGCGGGCGCTGATGGCGGCGATGACCTCGGCGTTCGCGGTGGGCCAGATCATCGGCCCGGCGAGCGTCAGCGCGCTCGCCACCGCCACAGGTGGTTTCGCCCCGGCTCTGGTGGCCGCGGCAAGCCTTCTCGGGCTGAGCGCGTTGCTGCTGATCGATCATCGCGAT
>JBFLYF010000068.1:0-12133 GCA_040756795.1 Pseudomonadota bacterium | reverse complement strand
ACGCATCCTGGTGCAGCACAACCAGAACGACAGCCTGCAGCCGAACGAAAAAATGGTCCGGCCGGTGTGCCTTGCCTGCCACGGGCTCGGCTTCTCGATCGACGCGCTCGCCGATCGCGCCCTGATCGAAGCGAACTTCACCGGCAAGCCGCGCCTGCACGTGAGAACGCTCGACATGGCCGCCGAGCGCCGGCGGCAGCAGGCGGCCAAACGACTCGCAACCCAACCCGCAGAAAGGAGCAACCCATGAAGAGAGTTCTATTCATTGCAGGTCTTGCGTTCGCCGGCGGCGCCGGCGCACAGGTGGGCTACAGAGAGATGGCCGATGCGCTGCACGCGGTGATGGAGTCCGACCGCACCGTGTACACGCGCATGGTCGTCAATCGCCTGCAGAACGAGGAGAAAGTGATCAAGGCGAGCGAGCACTTCAAGGACGACAAGGCGCTGCCGCTTCCGGCGCAGATGTTCCGCTTCGGTTCCGAGATGGTGGCCGAGAAGAAGCTGGGTTTCAGCTATTCGCTCTTGTCGCTCTGGCCGGTGAACAAGCAGAACGCGCCGAAGACCGCCGCCGAAAAAGAGGGGCTCGAGGCCGTGGCCAAGGACCCGTCGAAGCCCTTCTACAAGGAGGAGGCGCTCGGCAAAACGAAGTACTTCACCGCGGTGTACGCCGACCGCGCGGTTTCGCCCGCCTGCGTCAGCTGCCACAACGCGCACAAGGACAGCCCCAAGACCGACTTCAAGATCGGGCAGACCATGGGCGGCGTGGTGATCCGCCTGCCGATGAAGTAGGTCGGCTGTGCGCCGCTTCGCCCTGCCGCTCTTGCTGCTCGCCGCGTGCGGCGCGCAGGCGCAGAGCTTTCCGGAGTTCGGCGAGCCGCGGCTCAAGGCGGGGCGCGAGGTCTGGATGGGCAGCTGCCGGCTGTGCCATGCCGAGCCCGAGTCCGGCGCGCCGCAGATCCTCGACCGCAGCGCCTGGGCATCGCGGCTCGCCAAGGGCAAGGAGGCGCTCTACCGCAGCGCGCTCGAAGGCCTGGTGGGCGCGAAAGGCGCGGAGATGCCGGCGCGCGGCGCCAACCCGTCGCTCAGCGACGCGCAGATCAAGGCGGCCGTCGACTACATGACCGCCGCATCGCAATAAACCGCAGTCAACCTCACGGAGGCATGCAATGACACCGAAGCAGATCGAGCTGGTGCAGGGAACCTGGAGGAAAGTCTTGCCGATCGCCGACACCGCGGCCGAGATGTTCTACGCCCGGCTGTTTGCGATGGACCCGGCGGTGAAGCCGCTGTTCAAGGGCGACATGAAAGCGCAGGGCAGAAAGCTCACAAGCATGATCTCCACCGCGGTCAACGGGCTGACGAACCTCGAGAGCATCGTGCCGGCGGTCCAGGAGCTCGGCAGGCGCCACGCCGCGTACGGCGTCAAGGAAAGCCATTACGACACCGTCGGCGCCGCGCTGCTCTGGACGCTCGAGCAGGGACTGGGCGACGCATTCACGGTCGAGGCGAAGTCCGCCTGGGCGAGCGCCTACGGCGTGCTCGCGAAGACGATGAAAGACGCGGCCGCGGCCGTGCCGGCCTGAGCGTGCCGTGGCGAAGCACGGCAATGAGCGGCGCGGTTTCCTGCGCCGCGGCGCGGTGCTCGCGGGCGGCAGCGCGGTGATGACGCTCGTGCCCGCGGGGGTGCGCGCGGCGGCCTGGGCGGGAGGATCGGACGCGCCGGAGAAGCGCGAGGTGCGCATCGGTTTCATCCCGCTCACCGACTGCGCCTCCGTGGTGGTCGCCTCCGCCCTCGGCTTCGATCGCAAGCACGGCCTGCATTTCGTGCTGCAGAAGCAGGCCTCCTGGGCCGCGGTGCGCGACAAGCTGCTCGCGGGCGAGCTCGACGCCGCGCACGTGCTCTACGGCCTCGCGTACGGCGTGCAGCTCGGGGTCGGCGGCCCGAGGCGCGACATGGCGGTGCTCATGACGCTGAACGCGAACGGCCAGGGAATCTCCGCCTCGCGCGCGCTCGCCGAGAGCGGCGCGGTGGACGGGGCGTCGCTTGCACGGCTGGTGCGCGCGCGCCCGCGCGAGCACGTCTTCGCGCAGACCTTTCCGACCGGCACGCACGCCATGTGGCTCAACTACTGGCTCGCGGCGCAAGGGATCGATCCCTTGCGCGAGGTGCGCTCGATCGTCGTGCCGCCGCCGCAGATGGTGGAGAACGCGCGCGCCGGGCGCGTGCACGCTTTCTGCGTCGGCGAGCCGTGGAACCATTACGGCATCGTAGACGGCACCACGGTGCATCTCGCGAGCTCACAGGACATCTGGCCGGACCACCCGGAGAAGGTGCTCGGCGCGACGGCCGAGTTCGTCGCCCGCCACCCCAACAGCGCGCGCGCCATGGTGATGGCGCTGCTCGAGGCGAGCCGCTGGATCGACGCCTCCGCGGCGAACCGCCGGCGCATGGCCGAGATCATCGCCGGCGAGCCCTACGTGAACGTGCCCGTGGAGGTGATCGTCGACCGGATCCTCGGGCGCTATCAGGACGGCCTCGGCCGCGCCTGGAGCGACCCCCGGCCGATGAAGGTCCATGCCGACGGGGCGGTCAACTTCCCGTGGCTCTCGGATGGCATGTGGTTCCTGACGCAGTTCCGGCGCTGGGGCATGCTCGCCGCAGACCCCGACTACGCCGGCGTCGCCGCTGCCGTGAACCGCATCGCCCTGTACCGCGAAGCCGCTGGCGCGCTCGGCGTGGCAGTTCCTTCGACCGCGATGCGCAGCGCGCGCCTGATCGATGGCGCGCTCTGGACGGGAGAGCATCCGGAGCGCTTCGCGGCGGCGCAGGAGGTCCACGCCTAGCGCTGCGCCGCCATGGAGCGTCCTCGCGCTGCGCTGCACCATCCAGGTGCGGCGTGCGGCATCGCCGTTGCATTGTGCTTTGCGCATCTGGATTTCCAATCTATTGATTCAAAGCCGTAAACCCCCGTCGCTCGCTCCTTGGCACAGCGCTTGCTGAATCCAGGCTGACCCGGCGCAACGACGCGCCGGGCCGTGGACAACGACGTTCGCTCGCGCAATCAGGCGCGGTCGAACGTTTTTTTTGCCCGCCGAACGCAAGGAGCAGAAGCAAATGCAGAACCGCCGCAAGTTTCTCGCCGCCGCAGGTGCCCTTGCGGCCTCCTCGCTCGCGAGCGCGCCCGTCCTCGCGCAAGCGAAGAAGGCTCGCCCGGAAAAGGAGGTGCTCAAGCTCGGCTTCATCAAGCTCACCGACATGGTGCCGCTCGCGATCGCCTACGAGAAGAAGTTCTTCGACGAGGAGGGGCTGTCGGTGACGCTGGAGGCGCAGGCGAACTGGAAAGTGCTGCTCGACCGCGTGATCGACGGCCAGCTCGACGGCGCGCACATGCTCGCCGGCCAGCCGCTCGGCGCGACGGTCGGCGTCGGCACCAAGGCGCCGGTGGTCACCGCCTTCAGCATGGATCTGAACGGCAACGGCATCACGGTTTCGAACGAAGTCTGGAAGGAGATGAAGAAGCACCTGCCGATGAAGGACGGCAAGGTGGCGCACCCGATCGGGGCGGACGCGCTGCGCAAGGTCGTCGAGAAATTCAAGGCCGAGGGCAAGCAATTCAAGATGGGCATGGTGTTCACGCTCTCGACGCACAACTACGAGCTGCGCTACTGGCTCGCCGCCGGCGGAATCCACCCCGGCTTCTACACCGCATCCGACGTCAACGGCCAGAAGGACGCCGACGTGCTCATTTCCGTGACCCCGCCGCCGCAGATGCCGGCCACGCTCGAGTCGGGGACGATCCACGGCTACTGCGTGGGCGAGCCCTGGAACCAGCAGGCGGTCGCCAAGGGAATCGGCGTGCCGGTCATCACCGACTATCAGATCTGGAGGAACAATCCCGAGAAGGTCTTCGGCGTCACCAGGTCCTGGGCCGACAAGTATCCGAATACGCATGTCGCCGTGGTCAAGGCGCTCATCCGCGCCGGCAAATGGCTCGACGCCAGCATGGCGAACCGCGTCGAGGCGGTGAAGATCATCAGCCGCCCGAACTACGTCGGCGCGAGCGAAGAGGTGATCGGCAACAGCATGACCGGCACCTACGAGTTCGAGAAGGGCGACAAGCGGCCGCTGCCGGATTTCAACGTGTTCTTCCGCCACTACGCGACCTACCCGTACTACAGCGACGCGATCTGGTACCTGACGCAGATGCGCCGCTGGGGACAGATCCCCGAGGCGAAGCCCGACGGCTGGTATCTCGACGTGGCGAGACAGGTCTACCTGCCCGGCGTGTATCTGCAGGCGGCGAAGGCGCTGATTGCCGAAGGCAAGGCGGCGGAGGCCGACTTCCCGCTGAAGAGCGACGGCTATCGCGGCGTACAGGACGGCTTCATCGACGGCGTCAAGTTCGACGCGAGAAGGCCGAACGACTACCTCGCGAAATTCAAGATCGGCCTCAAGGGCGGCCAGAAGGCCTAGGCCATGAACCTCGCAATACGACGATTCATCCTGACCTTCGGCCCGCCGCTCGCGGCCATCGCGATCTTCCTGTCGCTGTGGTCGGTGAGCGCGGCGCGCGTGCAGACGAGCCTCGGCGCCGTTCCCGGTCCCGCGCACGTGCTCGCGCAGGCGAGAGGCCTGCTCGAGGATCATCTCGCAGAGCGCGCCAAGGCCGCCGAGTTCTACAAGCGCCAGGAGGCGCGCAACCGCGAGCGCCTCGCCGAGGACCCGGGCGCCGAGGTCACGCTCCACAAGTGGACCGGCAAGCCCACGTTCTTCGACCAGATCGTGACCAGCCTCAAGACCGTCTTCACCGGATTCCTGATCGCGACCCTGGTCGCGGTGCCGCTCGGCATCCTGTGCGGCTCGAGCCGCGCGGTGCAGGCGGCGCTCAACCCCATGATCCAGGTGTTCCGCCCCGTGTCGCCGCTCGCCTGGCTGCCGATCGTCACGCTCATCGTGAGCGCCGTGTACGTCACCTCCGAAGGGGCGCTCTTCGAGAAGTCGTTCCTCGTCTCGGCGATCACGGTGACGCTGTGCTCGCTGTGGCCCACCCTCATCAACACGGCGGTCGGGGTGACCTCGGTCGACCGCGACCTGCTCAACGTCTCGCGCGTGCTGCAGCTGCCGTGGGGGACGAAGGTGAGGAAGATCGTCGTGCCCTCGGCGCTGCCCTACATCTTCACCGGCATGCGCCTGTCGCTCGGCGTGGGCTGGATGGTGCTGATCGCAGCGGAGATGCTGGCGCAGAACCCCGGCCTCGGGAAATTCGTCTGGGACGAGTTCCAGAACGGCAGCCAGGATTCGCTCAGCCGCATCATGGTCGCGGTGCTCGTGATCGGCCTGATCGGGTTCCTGCTCGACCGCCTGATGCTGGCGGTGCAGCAGCTGGCGACGCGCGGCTAGCCGCATGAGCACCGTTGCCGCCCTCAGGATCGCCGTTCCCGGCGCGGTCGCCGCTCCGGCCGTTCCGGCGCTCGAGCTCAAGGGCGTCGCCAAGCGCTACGGCGCCACCGAAGTGCTCTCGGGGATAGACCTCGCGATCCGCGAAGGCGAGTTCGTGGCGATCGTCGGCTTCTCGGGCAGCGGCAAGACCACGCTCGTCAACCTGCTCGCGGGCCTCGCCGCGCCCGACGCGGGGCAAGTGCTGAAGAACGGCCAGCCCGTCCGAGGCCCGGGGCCGGACCGCGGCGTGGTGTTCCAGAGCTATTCGCTGATGCCCTGGCTCGGCGTGCGCGAGAACGTCGCTCTCGCCGTGGATGCGGTTTTTCCGGAAAAAACAAGAAGAGAGAGGCACGCAAGGACCGACCGGTACATCGAGATGGTCGGCCTGAGCGCGGCGCGCGACAAGCGCCCGGCGCAGCTCTCCGGCGGCATGCGCCAGCGCGTGGCGGTGGCGCGCGCGCTCGCCGCGAACCCCGACGTGCTGCTGCTCGACGAGCCGCTCTCGGCGCTCGACGCGCTGACGCGCGCCAAGCTCCAGGACGAGATCGTGCGCATCTGGGGCGAGGAGAGAAAGACCGTCCTGCTCATCACCAACGACGTCGACGAGGCGCTGATCGTCGCCGACCGCATCCTCCCGCTCGATCCGGGCCCGCGCGCCTCGCTCGGACCCTCGTTCGAGGTCGATCTGCCGCGGCCGCGCGACCGGCGCGCGCTCAATCACGACCCGCGCTTCAAGGAGCTGCGCGCCGCGGTGACGCAATACCTCATCGACGCGGGCGAGCGGCGCGCATCGAAGTCGACCGCGAAGGTGATCCATCTGCCGCCGCTCAAGCCGCGGGTCAAGGAAGGCCCCCGATCGCAGCGGCCCTTGGACGAGCGCTTCGTGGAGTTCTCGCAGCTCGGCAAGGTCTATCCGACGCCGGCGGGCCCGCAGCAGGTGGTCGAGCGCTTCGAGCTCAAGGTCGCGAAAGGCGAATTCGTGTCCGTCATCGGGCACTCCGGCTGCGGCAAGTCGACGGTGCTGTCGATGGTCGCGGGGCTCACCGACGTCACCGCGGGCGCGATCATCCTCGACGGCCGCGAGATCGCCGCCGCCGGCCCCGACCGCGGCATCGTCTTCCAGGCGCCGAGCCTGGTGCCGTGGCTCAGCGCCTACGAGAACGTCGCGCTCGGCGTGGCGCGCGTGTACCCGCACGCCTCGAGCGCGGAGCGCCGCGACATGGCCGAGTACTACCTCGGCCGCGTCGGCCTCGCCGACGCCATGAGCAAGCGCGCCGCGGACCTGTCCAACGGCATGAAGCAGCGCGTCGGCATCGCGCGCGCATTCGCGCTCTCGCCCAAGCTCCTGCTGCTGGATGAGCCCTTCGGCATGCTCGATTCGCTCACGCGCTGGGAGCTGCAGGAAGTGCTGATGGAGGTCTGGGCGAAGAACCAGATCACCGCGATCATCGTCACGCACGACGTGGACGAGGCGATCCTGCTCGCCGATCGCGTGGTCATGATGACCAACGGCCCGCGCGCCAGAGTCGGGCGCGTGATGGAGGTGCCGCTGCCGCGGCCGCGCTCTCGCCGCGGCCTGCTTTCGCATCCGCGCTACTACGAGCTGCGCGAGGAGCTGATCCGCTTCCTCGAGGAATGCGACCACCCCTGAGGGCGGCCTGATGCGCCTCGTCGTCATCGGCAACGGCATGGTCGGCCAGAGGTTCCTGGAGCAATTGGCCGCGCGCGCCAAGGACCTGGACATTACGGTTTTTTCCGAGGAGCCCCGGCCCGCCTACGATCGCGTCCGGCTCACGAGTTTCTTTTCCGGCAAGACCGCCGCCGATCTGAACGTCGTGCCGGAGAAGTTTTTCCAGCAGCACGGCGTCACGCTGCGCCTGAACGACGCCGTGCTTGCCGTGGACCCCGTGCAAAAGGTCGTGCGCTCGGCGCGCTACAGGGCGGTGCCCTACGACAAGCTCGTTTTCGCCACGGGCTCGAGCCCCTTCGTGCCCCCGGTGCCCGGCCGCGACCGGCGCGACTGCTTCGTCTACCGCACGATCGAGGACCTCGAGACCATCGCGGCCAAGGCCGCCCGGGCGCAAATCGGCACGGTCATCGGCGGCGGTCTCCTCGGTCTCGAGGCGGCGAAGGCGCTGAAGGACCTGGGCCTCGCGACGCACATCGTGGAGTTCGCGCCGCGCCTGATGGCGGTGCAGCTGGACGACTCCGCGGGGCGGCTCCTGCGCCGCAAGATCGAAGCGCTCGGCGCCACGGTTCATGTGTCGAAGAACACGAAGGAAATCGTCGCGGGAGACAAGGCGCGCAACCGGCTCGTCTTCTCCGACGGCACGAGCCTCGAGACGGACCTGGTGGTGTTCTCCGCGGGCATCCGGCCGAGGGATGAGCTCGCGCGCGCCGCCGGCATCGCGGTGGGCGAGCGCGGCGGCATCCGCATCGACTCGCACTGCCAGACCGCCAACCCCGACATCTACGCGATCGGCGAGTGCGCGCTCTGGGAGGGACGCACTTTCGGGCTGGTGGCGCCCGGCTACCAGATGGCCGAGGTGGCGGCGCGCCACCTGCTGGGGGAGTCGCAGCTGCAGTTCCTCGGCGCCGACCTGAGTACCAAGCTCAAGCTCATGGGCGTGGACGTCTGCTCGATCGGCGACGCCCACGGGAGCTCGCCGGGCGCGCTCAACTACGTGTTCACCGACGAGGCGGCAGGCGTCTACAAGAAGCTCGTCGTCTCGGAGGACCGCAAGCAGCTGCTCGGCGCGATCCTGGTGGGCGACGCCGCCGACTACGGGACGCTCCTGCAGATGACGCTCAACCCGCTGCCGCTGCCCGAGCACCCGGAGGAGCTGATCCTGCCCGCGCGCGAGGCGAAGAAGGGCCTCGGCATCGAGCTGCTGCCGGACGGCGCGCTGGTGTGCTCATGCAATTCCGTCACGAAAAAGCAGATCGTCGAAAGTATCGGCAAAGGGTGTACGTCCCTGGGAGCAATCAAGAAAGACACCAAGGCGGCGACGACTTGCGGCGGCTGCGGGCCGCTCGCCAAGCAGATCCTGGATGCCGAGATGAAGAAGCGCGGCTTCCGCGTCAACAACCACCTTTGCGAGCAC
Source organism: Pseudomonadota bacterium (assembly GCA_040756795.1). Lineage (GTDB taxonomy): Bacteria > Pseudomonadota > Gammaproteobacteria > Burkholderiales > SG8-39 > RBG-16-66-20. The sequence continues at coordinate 3,589 of JBFLYF010000068.1, read as the reverse complement.
TTCGGCTACTCGCGTCAAGAGCTTTTTCATTTGATCAGAATAAATTCAATAAAGAGCTTTGAAGACCTGATTGCGCGATACGGCAAAGGCAGGGGCTGCGACATCTGCAAGCCGGCCGTGGCTTCGATCCTCGCCTCGTGCTGGAACGAGATGATCCTCAAGCCGCGCCACGCGCCGCTGCAGGACACCAACGATCATTTCCTCGCCAACCTGCAGAAGGACGGCACCTATTCGGTGGTGCCGCGCGTGCCGGGCGGCGAGATCACGCCGGCGAAGCTGATCGCGCTCGGCGAGGTGGCGAGGAAGTTCGGCCTCTACACCAAGATCACCGGCGCGCAGCGCATCGACCTCTTCGGCGCGCGCGTCGAGCAGCTGCCGCTCATCTGGCAGGACCTGATCGCCGCGGGCTTCGAGTCCGGACACGCCTACGGCAAGGCGCTGCGGACGGTAAAGTCCTGCGTCGGCAGCACCTGGTGCCGCTACGGCGTGCAGGACTCGGTGGCGATGGCGATCCGCATCGAAACGCGCTACCGGGGCCTGCGCGCGCCGCACAAGATCAAGATGGCGGTCTCGGGCTGCACGCGCGAGTGCGCCGAGGCGCAGGGCAAGGACGTCGGCGTGATCGCCACCGAGCGCGGCTGGAACCTCTACGTCTGCGGCAACGGCGGCATGAAGCCGAGACATGCGGACCTGCTTGCAAAAGATCTGACGGATAAAGAATTGATTCAATACATCGACCGGTTCCTGATGCTCTACATCCGCACCGCCGACCGGCTGCAGCGCACCAGCGTCTGGCTCGAGAACCTGGAAGGCGGCATCGACTACCTGCGCCGCGCCGTGTGCGAGGACTCGCTCGGCATCGGTGCCGAGCTCGAGGTCGACATGCAGAAGCTCGTAGACGGCTACGCCTGCGAATGGAGGCAGGCTGTGGAGACGCCGGAGATCCGCAAGCGCTTCCGCCATTTCGTGAACAGCGACGCGCCGGACCCCGGCGTCGTATTCGTGACAGAACGTGGACAGATTCGACCCCTACGGCGGGCGGAAGAAGAAGCCGAAGTTGCATAGGGTCTGCCGGCTCGACGACATCGTGCCGGGCACGGGCGTATGCGCGCTCGTCGACGGCGAGCAGGTGGCGGTCTTCCGCCTGGAGGACGACAGCGTCCACGCGATCGGCAACCAGGACCCGTTCTCGCGCGCCAACGTGCTCTCGCGCGGCATCGTGGGCGATCTGAAAGGCGAGCTGGTCGTCGCCTCGCCGGTCTACAAGCAGCACTTCAGCCTGCAGAGCGGCCGCTGCCTCGAGGACGCCAGCGTGCGCATCCCGGTCTACGGCGCGCGCGTAGAGGACGGCTTCGTCGTCGTGGAGCCGCGCAGGCGCGTTGCTACGACGTGCTGTTATTGCGGCGTAGGTTGCGGCGTTGTCGCAGTCGCCTCGAAAAACGGCATCAACTCGGTGAGAGGCGACCCGGCCCACCCGGCGAACCACGGGCGCCTGTGCACCAAGGGCGCGGCGCTGCACCTGGGCGCAGATCGCGAGGCTCGCCTGCTTTATCCGGAGGTCAACGGAGCGCGTGCGAGCTGGGCTGACGCTTTAGATTTTGTTTCAAGACGATTCAGCCAAATCATTGCCCAGCATGGCCCGGACGCGGTCGCGTTCTACGTCTCCGGGCAGCTGCTCACCGAGGACTACTACGTCTTCAACAAGCTCGCCAAGGGCCTCGTCGGCACGAACAACATCGACACCAACTCGCGACTGTGCATGTCCTCGGCGGTGGCGGGCTACAAGCTCTCGCTCGGCGCGGATGCGCCGCCCTGCGCGTACGAGGACATCGACGCCGCCGGCCTGATCCTCGTCGCCGGCTCGAACACCGCCTTCGCCCACCCGATCGTGTTCCGCCGCATCGAAGAGGCGCGCGCGCGGAATCCGGACCAGAAGCTCCTCGTCATCGACCCGCGCGGCACCGTCACCGCGCGCGCCGCCGACTTGCATCTCGCCCTCAGGCCCGGGACCGATGTCGCGCTTTTCAACGGAATGTTGCACGTATTGGAGCAAGAAGGCTTTGTTGATCTTCAATACATCGAAAATCACACGGAAGAATTCGCCAAGCTCAAATCCTTGCTCCAATACTGGACTCCGGAGCGAGCGGGCGAAGTGTGCGAGCTGCCGCCGGAAAGGATCGTCGAGGCCGCGCGCCTGTTCGGACGGGCGAAAGCCGCGCTTTCGCTCTACTGCCAGGGCCTCAACCAGTCCTCGAGCGGCACGCAGAAGAACTGCGCGCTCATCAACCTGCACCTCGCCACCGGCCAGATCGGCAGGCCGGGCGCCGGGCCGTTTTCGCTCACCGGCCAGCCGAACGCGATGGGCGGGCGCGAAGTGGGCGGGATGGCGAATCTGCTTTCTGCTCACAGAGATCTATCCAATCCCGAGCATCGCGCCGAAGTCGCAAGGCATTGGCAAGTAGGAAATGTCCCCGATAAACCGGGAAAGACGGCGGTCGAGATGTTCGAGGCGATCGGCCGCGGCGAGATCAAGGCGGTGTGGATCGCCTGCACGAATCCCGCGCAGTCCATGCCCGACGCGAACACGGTGCGGCGCGCGCTCGGGCGCGCCGAGCTCGTCGTCGTGCAGGAGGCCTTCCGCGACGCAGAGACCTGCGACTACGCGCACGTGCTGCTGCCCGCGGCGAGCTGGGCCGAGAAGGAAGGCACCGTCACCAACTCCGAGCGGCGCATCTCGCGAGTGCGTGCCGCCGTGCCGCCGCCGGGCGAAGCGCTTCCAGATTGGAAGATTGCAGTGGACTTTGCAAGAAGGCTTTCTGCATTCTTCCCGGGAAAGGAAATGCTCTTCCCGTATCGAACCCCCGAGGACATCTTCAACGAGCACCGCGAGAGCACGCGCGGGCGCGACCTCGACATCACCGGCCTGTCCTACGCGCTGCTCGATCGTGACGGGCCGCAGCAGTGGCCCTATCCGCAAGGCGCGAAGCGCGGCCGCACGCGCCTTTATGCCGACGGCGTATTCCCGACGCCCTCGGGCCGCGCGCGCTTCGTCGCCGCCGACTATGCGCCGCCGGCCGAGGCGCCGGACACCGCATACCCCTTGAGGCTCAATACCGGGCGCCTGCGCGACCAGTGGCACAGCATGACGCGCACCGGCACGGTCGCGCGCCTCTTCAGCCACAGCCCGGAGCCGGAGATCGTCGTAAACGATCTTTCCTTGAAGGGAAACAATCTCTCCGGCGGCGATCTCGTGAAGGTCTCCAGCCGGCGCGGCAGCATGGTGATGAAGCTCCGCGCCTCGGACGAAATGCGGCCCGGAGACGTCTTCATCGCCATGCACTGGGGCGCCCGCTTCACCGCAGGTGCGGGCACGAACGCGCTCACGCTGCCGGCGATCGATCCCGTCTCCAGGCAGCCCGAGCTGAAGCACGCCGCCGTGCGCATCGAGCCCTTTGTCGCCGCATGGCGCGGGGCGTTCAGTGCTCCGGCGACCCCCGAGCTGCGGCGCGCCGCCGCGCGCTGGCTCGATCGCTTCGACTACGCCGCGCTGTCGCTCGCGGAAGGACCGGAGATCCTGCTGCGCCTGGAG
>JBFLYF010000067.1:0-12140 GCA_040756795.1 Pseudomonadota bacterium | reverse complement strand
GGTAAAGGGTCAATGGGGCGCGGGTTTGCGGGCCATCGACCTTGCGGCCGTCAAGGACCTGAAAGGCGAGCTTGCGGAGATTCGCAGCGACACCGCGGAGCACTGGATAGGGCTAGCGGAATCGTTCTCGGCGGGAGATTACGCGCGCGCCATCGAACTCCTGATCGAGCAGAACGGCGCGACGATGCGGTTGCGTGGCGGCGCTCCCTGGATCGAAAAGCGGCCCGACGGCCTTCAGGTGAAGATTCGTGACGAGCAAGGCACGCTTCCTGCGAGAGAGCAACTGAAAGAACTGTGGCGCTTCCCGTACTTCCTCGATTCGCTTTGGGAAGTCACGCGGCAGGTTGCTCGAGAAAGCCATGGCTGATATCCCGCACGCGGCGCTCTCCGATGCGCTCAAAGAACGCATCGACGACAGAACGGTGGTATCGGCAGTTTTTCTTACTTACAAGTTCGATCCCGCATTCTTCGAGCAGCAGGTTCTGCCGATCCTCTTCAATTTACCGCTGAATCATGCGACCGAGATTCGCCGGGTACAGCTGGAAGATCGGCTGCGTGACCTAGCTGGCGAAATCGCTGTTTACTACGACGCGCACGGCTTGATTGCCGCGGCAAAGGACTCTGCGAAGCTCGACGTGAGAAGGATTCCGGTGCGTCACCGGACCGGCATCTTCCATCCCAAGAACATCTTCCTGCTTCTCGAAACTCCTCCCGTGGAGGAGGGGCAACCTCCGGAGCGCGCGCTGCTGGCGGCTTGCCTTTCGGCCAATCTGACGCGCGCGGGCTGGTGGGAAAACGTCGAGGTGTGCCATTTCGAAGAGATCCACGAGGCTGACAAGACGCTGCTCAAGCCTGACCTCGCAGATTTGCTCGGCGCGCTGAAGAGGCGGGCCATCGCCGGCGGGACCGTGCAGCGAGCCGTCGATGACATGCTCGATTTCCTGAGATCCAATACCGAAGAACGCCAGCGGCGCACCTCCGACGACTACCTGCATACGCGCTTCTACGGCGGTGCAGTTCCCGTGCATGAGTTCCTGGATTCCAGTACGGGAGGCCGGCTACGCGGCGCCTACCTGGACGTCATTTCGCCCTATCTCGACGACGCTGACGACTGCAAGCCGCTGGAACAGCTTGTGGAGCGGTTCGCGCCCAAGGAAGTGCATGTATTGCTGCCGAAGGACGCCCAGGGACAGGTGATGTGCCGGGACAGCCAGTATGAGGCCGTCCGCTCGATACCGGGGATCTCGTGGGCGCGACTGCCGACCCAGGTGACCAAGCTGAGCAGCCGCGAAGGCTCGCCGCAACGCTTCGTCCACGCGAAGGTCTATCGCTTCTTTCACAGAAGCCCGGCGAAGGAATACCTCTTTGTCGGTTCCGCCAACCTGACGACCGCCGCGCACGACAGCCGCAATCTCGAGAGCGGATTCCTTGTGGAGCGCGAGATCTCAGAGCGACCCGAATCCTGGCTCATCACCGATGTACGCAAGCCGGCGCAGTTCCAGCCACGAACCGAGCGGGACGAGCAGGAAGGCGTTTCGAGCATTCCGCTGGTTTTGCGTTACGACTGGTCGCGCCATCTCGCCGAAGCGATGTGGCTCGATGCCTCTCCGTCTCCGACCATGCATCTCGATGCAAGGGGCATTCCATTGGGTCAGGTGCCGTCGCTTGCGGCGCGCGAATGGAAGGTATTGGCGAATGCTCTTGCAGAAAACCTGCGCGCGGCGCTGGAGGAAACGTCATTCGTGCGGGTGTTGCTCCCAGACTCCGAACCTGCCTATGTTCTCGTCCAGGAAGAGGGCATGGCCCATAAGCCCTCGCTCTTGCTGAAACTGTCGATCGCCGACATTCTGCGCTACTGGACTCTGCTGTCGCAGGAGCAGCGCGCGGCTTTCATCGCGGCGAAGTGGCCAAAGAACCAACCGATCGGCGAAGGCGCGGAGCTCGTCGCGCGCGTCATGCACGAGTCGCCCAAAGACACGATGTTCGATCGTTTCGCCGGGTTTTTTCATGCTTTCGGCTCACTTGAGCGAAGTGCAAAGCAGGCGCTCGCGCAGAATCGACCCAAGGAAGCGGCGTCGCGACTATTCGGTAAGAAATACGACTCGCTGCCGGTGCTGCTGGAACAGCTCGCGACGCAATCTGCCGAGGGCGACACCGTCGAGCGCTACGTGCTCGTGCAGTGCGCTCTTCAACTCGTCACGCACCTGAGCGCGCAGCACCCCGCATTCTGGAAGGATCTGGCAACTGCCGCGACCGACCTCGAGCAGCGCATCCTCAAGCTTAGCGAGGGATTGCGCGCCGCTCTGATAGCCGAATCTGGTGCGGAAATGACGGAATACCTGAAGTGGTTCGATCGCTGGTTCATCAGAAAGGCATCCCCGATCGAGGTGCCTAATGATTGACCTGCAGAGCGCAGCCCATTTGCTGGATTTCGCCAAGCGCATTGGCCCGGGACAGCGGGCGCAGGAGCAACTCGAAGGTGCCGTGGCGATTCACAACATTCTCGCGCGCCATGGCGTCGCCTATCTGGCCGACGAAGTCGGAATGGGAAAGACCTATGTCGCCCTGGGCGCGCTCGCGCTTTTCCGCCACGCGGATCCTGGATTCCGCGTCCTGGTCATCGCGCCACGAGAAAATATCCAGCAGAAATGGATGAAGGAGCTGCGCAACTTCGTCGCGCATAACTATCGCGTCTCGGATTTGAGGGTCAAAGGGCTCGACAACCGCCCGGTTCGCCGGATGGTCTCGTGCAGGAATCTGATGGAGCTGGTCCGGGAAGCGACGATGGACCCGGACCGGGACTTTTTCGTTCGCATGACGAGCTTTAGCCTTTCCGTGGGAGGCAAAGGAAAGGACGGTGTGGATGTGGACGAGGCGCGCCGCATGCGCAACGAGCTGCGCGGGCACCTGCCGTGGATTGGCGACGGCATGTTCGACCTGAGAAGCAAGCAGAGCTTCAAGGAGAACTTCGCTAACGCCGTATGCTGTGCACTGCCGGAATTCGACCTTGTGATTGTGGATGAGGCGCACAACCTAAAGCACGGTTACAGCCGCACTGGGTCTGCGCGAAATCACGTCTTGGCGCACGCGCTGGGACGCGATCCGGCGTGCGTGGACCGAAAGCTCTTTTCACGCTATGGGTTTAGGGCAAAACGGGTGTTGCTGCTTTCCGCGACCCCCGTGGAAGAGACTTACCGCCATCTATGGAATCAGCTCGACATGTTTGGCTTCGGAGAGCGCTTCAAAGACTTGCGCCGCACCGATCTCACGGACGAAGAAATGAAACTCGCGGCAGCGAAGGTCTTGATCCGGCGCGTAACTTCCATTCGGGTGGGAAAGGAAGAGCTCACGAAAAATCTGTATCGAAGAGAGTGGCGCGAGGGCGGCCTGACAGTTCACGACGAACCTATCGCCGTCAAGGACCCGAGGCAGCGCCTCACAGTCGCTTTGGTACAGAAAAAGGTGAGCGAGCTTCTTGGGCACCAACGCTTTAACTCTTCGTTTCAGATCGGGATGCTCGCATCTTTCGAGAGCTTTCTTGAAACTACCAAAGTAAAGGCGGCGGAGGAGGATACGACGTTCGACGACGTCGAGCAGACCGAGGAGGCGATCGAGCGCGAAGGGATCGATGTAAACGACGTTAATCGCCTGGCGAGCTCTTATCGGAAGGCTTTTGACACTGAGCTTCCGCATCCCAAGATGGACGCCCTCGTGAATGCCTTGGGTCGTGCATGGTGTACTGGAGAGAAGGCGTTGATATTCGTTCGGCGTGTCGCTTCGGTGAAAGAGATCAAGCGCAAGCTCGACGAGCGCTACGACGCCTGGCTTCTTGGCAGGCTTCGCACCGAGCTTCCCGAGTCCGTACGACCACGGTTCGAACGCATCATCGAGCGCTATCGCGCCGAGAAGCAAGAAGCCCTATCGCGCAATCAGGACATACAGGCGGTATCTCCGGCGCAGGACGCAGATCGCGGTGGGAAGGACACGTTCTTTGCATGGTTCTTCCGCGGCGAAGGTCCCGCCAGAATCATCAGCGGAGCGAATATTCAGCGGCGTTTCACCCAGCGTGGGACGACACTGTCAACGTTCTTTGAGGACAACTACGCAGCCTGGGTCCTCGGAAGCCGGCCGTCGGAGGTCGAACCCGTACTTGCCAGCGCGTTGAAGCTCGACCCCGCCGCCTTGCGGGCTGAGTTGCGCGAGCGCTCGAGGAAGTTTCTGCCACGGGTGAAGAAGCTGGCTCGCGGGGATCTCTATGAGGCCGTGCAGGCTGCCGCTATCGAAGCCTTGTCTCAGCAGGTCGGTCCACACCAAGCACTTGCGCATTTGGTTTTTGAGGAGCGATTCCGGTCCTGCATCGCTGCCGCGCCGGCGGTGCAGGCTCCCGACATCGGCAACTGGCTGGAGCATCGGACCTTTTTTACTGAAATTCGCAAGCGTTCAGCCTTGCGCAACGCCCTGTGGCCAGAGGCCACGAGCAGCGACCTCTTGCAAGACTTCAAGGAGCAGGAGCTTCGGCGCCAGCTCCTTGGCGCGGCTGCGCGGCTAGGGCATGGTCTGATCGATCTCTACGTTCTGGCGATCCGCCGGCTCGGCACGCTCGAGCTCCGGGCGCAGGAGACCTCGGAGAGCGAGACGGAGGACATGGACCTTGGTCGCATCAACGAATACCTGGATCTACTGGAGCATCAAAGGTCCACGCCGCGAACGGAGCGGCCGTGGTGCGGTTTTGACGAGCTTGCGGATCTTGCTGCGAATCTGGAGCTCATTCTCGATGTCAACCTGCCCGGGATCAGGGACATCCCCTCGAGTGAGCTAACACCGTTGTTCGGTCGGCTCCTGCGCGAACAACAACCAACGGGGGGCATGGCGGGACAGATCAATCAGACACTCGTGCGCCAATTTCGACTGCCTGGATATCCACTCGTGCTGGTGACAACGGAGCTCCTCCAGGAGGGTGAAGACCTGCATACGTTTTGCTCTTCAATCCATCACTACGGGATCTCCTGGACGCCGTCGGCTATGGAGCAGCGCATCGGACGCATCGATCGGGTGCGCTCGCACACTGACCGGCGGCTTGGCAGGCTCCAAGCCAGCCCGAGCGGCGAGCAAAAGCTTCAGGTGTACTTCCCGTATTTGCGAGATACCGTTGAGGTCCTGCAAGTAAGGCGCGTGCTCGATCGCATGGATGTCTTCCTGCGGCTCATGCACGAGGGTCTCACGCACCCTGTGAGCGAGGAAAGCAGGATCGATACGACGAGGGAATTCGCAAAGACTTACCGTCCCGCGACCAACGATAAACGACCGCTCAAGAGCTCCTTTCCGATCACGCCCGAGCTTCTCAAAGGAAAGGACAAGGATGTTCCGGCAGTGGCGAAGAACATGCGGGCCCTCGTACACAGATTCGCGCGCCTTCGTGAGCTTCCGGTGCCAGGTGTTCCTATCGAATGGGAACCCGCGTCATCGCCGGGTACGTTGATGGGGACAGCAAGGCTCGCCACGAGGCAGCAACCGTTGGCGATCTCGCTCGACATGTACAAGGGCCGGCCGCGTCTTCGCTGCGTCAGTCCCGTCGGCCGCGTGTATCCGGCGCCGAACCAGTCGAGGCTCATTCAGACTGCCTGGCGGCTGGGCGCTAGGATCGGTGCAGTAAAGACCGACGACAGCGGCACCTATGACCTTACCGTAGAGGAAGATGTACTGCTGACCGACGAATCGAGGCATGACGCGCAGAGGCTGCAGGCTCTGATTACACGCGTGGCGGACGAGGCCGACATGATCGAGCAGGAATACCTGCCAGGTGTCGATGAATCGCTCAGCACGTTCAGAGCGGATCTGGAAAGGGAATCTGCCAATGGCCGGTGAATGGCGCCGGTTCTGTTCTGGACGAAAGTTCGCGATCGAAGGTGATGACATCGTAGTCACCCTTCCGGGCAGTCGTACTCATCGCGTCAGTGTTCGCGAAGAACCCGATGCTTACCGACTGTCCTCGGTCGTCGCACGTCCAGCGGTTGTAGAACAGATTGTCAACCTGCCAATTCAATCCTGGGAGCGCAACAGGGGTACAGAGCTTGCTGGATTTAAGATCGATTCTCGAGGCCGGTTGATTAGTGAGAGTTGGATTCCTAAAGCGGGTTTGACCGCTGCCGAATTCACGCTCTACCTGCAATCGCTTGCGTCTGAGGCTGACCGTTTTGAATACCAATTGACGGGACGAGACTCTGATTAGGAAGTGGGTGGTGATATCAACCACAGACGATCATGAAGCAGTCACGATAGAGTAGGCCTGACTGGTATGGCGCACTTCGTCCCCGTTCTTTCCTCGGTCGTCGGGAAGATGACCTCGGGCGAGCGCCGTTTTGCTCGGCGGCTGGAATCGCACCTGGAAGACGATTACATCTGCTGGTACGACGTCCCGGTCGGGCCTTCGCATTTGCATCCCGATTTTCTTGTCTTGCATCCGCGTCGCGGCTTGCTGGTGATCGAGGTGAAGGACTGGAAGCTGGAAAACATCCAGGCCATCGACAAGCATGCCGTCTCACTTCACGCCGATGGCCGGCAGCTGCGTAAGGCTAACCCGCTCGAGCAGGCGAGGCAGTACGCGTTTGGGGTTTGCCGTTTGCTCGAATCTGATCCGGCCCTGGTCGGTGAGCCCGGAACAGCCTTTCAGGGCAAGCTGGTTTGCCCTTGGGGGTACGGCGTCGTTCTCGCAAACATTTCGCGAAAGACTTTCTCGGGAACAGATCTTGGGAACGTTATTCCGCCGGAGCGAGTGATTTGCCAGGACGAGATGGCGGAAACAATTGAGCCCGAAGCCTTTCAGAAGCGGCTGTGGGGAATGTTCGGAGTGACGTTCAAATGTCTCCTGACGCTTCCTCAGGTAGACAGAGTGCGCTGGCACCTGTTCCCAGAAATCCGTGTCAGTCAGGGAGCTTTCGACTTGGGGCGAAGCGGCGGAGCCGACGTCGTACCGGACATCGTGCGCGTCATGGATCTGCGGCAGGAGCAACTTGCGCGAAGCCTGGGCGATGGTCATCGCATCATTCACGGCGTCGCCGGCTCCGGCAAGACAATGATCCTCGGATATCGGGCGCAGCACCTGGCTAAGGTCCTAGGCAAACCGATCCTCGTGCTCTGCTACAACAGAGCGCTTGCGGCGCGGCTGCAGCACATGGTCGAGGAGCGAGGCCTCCAGGCGATCGTGAGCGTCCGAGGCTTTCATGGTTGGTGCAACGACCAGCTAAGGCTATACCACCTTCCGAAACCGGAAGGCACAGGCAACGAATTCATCGAAAAGCTGGTGCGGTCCGTCATTCAGGGAGTCGATCGAGGCCAGGTTCCGCGCGCCCAGTACGGGGCCGTGCTCGTGGACGAAGGACATGATTTTGAGCCTGAATGGCTGAAGCTCATTGCCCAGATGGTCCATCCGGACACGAATTCGCTGCTGGTTCTCTACGACGATGCGCAGAGCATCAATCGGAAGTCCCGATTGAGCTTCAGCTTTGCTGAGGTTGGGATCCAGGCGCGTGGCCGAACCACAATCCTTCGGCTCAACTACCGCAATACGGCGCAGATCATGGCAGTCGCTTGTGAGTTCGCGAAGGATCTGCTTACCGCCAAGGAGGCAGAGGAGGATGGCATCCCACTCGTCGCGCCGCAGACGGCCGGCCGCCACGGGCCCCTGCCGGAACTGCGGCGTTTTGCCACGGAAGAAGGTGAACTGAAATACGTCGCGGACCGCGCGCGCGCCCTGCACGAGGACGGAACTGCCTGGCGAGATATGGCAATCCTGGTGCGCTATATCCGCCAGGGGGAACGCGTTGCAAAGGTGCTGGAACAGGCGAAGATTCCGTTCGACGTTGCCCTGTCGAGCACGGCAACCCGATTCGCGCCGCAGAGCGATACCGTGAAGATCATGAGCATGACTGGGAGCAAAGGGTTGGAGTTTCCCGTTGTATTCCTGCCGTGCCTGGAATCGATGCCCGCTCCGAGTCAGGAACCCTCTAGCGAGGCGAAGCTCCTTTACGTGGCGATGACGCGGGCGATGGAGCGTCTGCATATGACGCACCATGCGGGGTCGGTATTTATCGATCGTCTGCGGGCTGCGCTCAAAGCGCCGATGCCGGCGGCGCGGTCGGCGGGATAGCTATCCAAGCACCGTGACAACCAACGACCGCGCGTGCCCCGCGGTGCGGTGCTCGTACAGATAGATCCCCTGCCACGTCCCCAGCATCAGCTTGCCCTCGCTCACCGGGATGGTGAGGCTGTTCGAGGTCAGCACCGAGCGCGCGTGGGAGGCCATGTCGTCGGGGCCTTCGGTGTCGTGGACGAAGGCGGGGTCGCCGTCGGGGGCGAGGCGGGAGAGGAGGGTCTCGAGGTCGCGGCGCACGTCGAGGTCGGCGTTCTCGCACAGGATGAGCGAGGCGCTGGTGTGCTGCAGGAACACGGTGCACAGGCCCCTGGCGATGCCGTGGTGCCATTTGGACAAGCGCTGCAAAAAAGGCGACAATTGCTGCCAAATATGCAGCAAAGCCTCTCCGAGCTTCTCTTCCCGGGCTACCGGCGCCGCGTGCTGGGGCTGCTTCTTCTTCATCCGGACGAAGCGCTGCACGGCAGGGAAATCGCGCGCCGCACGGGGCTGCCGTCGGGCACGCTCAACCGCGAGCTCGCGCGGCTCGCCGACGCCGGGATGCTCAAGCGCGAGCGCCGCGGCAATCAGCTTCTTTACAGCGCGGAGCGCGCCTGCCCGGTGTTCGAGGAGCTGGCAAGCATCCTGCGCAAGACCTCCGGCGTCGCCGAGGTGCTCGCCGCCGCGCTGGCGCCGGCCCGGGAGCGGATCCGGGCGGCGTTCGTCTACGGCTCGGTCGCAGGCGGGCGCGAGCGCGCCGGGAGCGACGTCGATCTGATGGTGATCGGTGACCTGGGGTTCGGGGAGGCGGTCAAGCTGCTGCATCCGGCGCAGGAAACCCTGGGCCGCGAGATCTCGCCGAGGGTATACGGCGTCAAGGAATGGAGGCAGAAACGCCGCTCGCCGGATGCTTTCCTGCGCGACGTGCTCGCCAAGCCGAGGATATTCGTCATGGGCGGCGAACGTGAGCTTGGATAACCTGGTCGGGCGCACGCTCGAGATGATCCTTCTCGATGCCCTGCGAAAGCAGCGCAACCTTGCCGACTACGAAGGAGATCCGGTGACGGCGCAAACGGTGACGGAAAGCCTCGCCCAGGCGGAGCAGCTTCTCGCCGACGTCAAAGCTTGGCTCAAGGCGAACAAGCCCGAGCTGGCTATCCCAGTACCGTAATCACGACGCTCCGCTCATGCGCCTGATGCCGGTGCTCGTACAAGTAAATCCCCTGCCACGTTCCTAGCATCAGCTTCCCCTCGCTCACCGGGATGGTGAGGCTGTTCGAGGTCAGGACCGAGCGCGCGTGGGAGGCCATGTCGTCGGGGCCTTCGGTGTCGTGGACGAAGGCGGGGTCGCCGTCGGGGGCGAGGCGGGAGAGCAGGGTCTCGAGGTCGCGGCGCACGTCGGGGTCGGCGTTCTCGCAGAGGATCAGCGAGGCGCTGGTGTGCTGGAGGAAAACGTTTCATGTGCCCCGGGCGATGCCGCTCGCGGCGACGGCGCGCGCGACCTCCGCCGTGATGTCGGTGGTGCCGCGGCCGCGGCGTAGAATGCGGTTCATGAAGTTCACCCGCATCACGGTCGATCCCGCACAGATGGGCGGAGTGCCCTGCATTCGGGGCCTGCGCATCCCCGTGGCCACGGTGGTCGGGATGGTTGCCGACGGCATGGCCGAGGCGGAGATCCTGAAGGCCTATCCCGATCTCGCCGCGGCTGACATCCGCGAGGCGATGGATTTCCGGACGGACTAGGAGATACGGATGGCCGGCTCGACTCTCGAAAAGGTTCGTTCCGAGGCGCTGCGCCTCACGGAGGCGGAGCGCGCGGAGCTCGCGCACAGTCTGGTGGTGAGCCTCGACGGGCCGGCGGACAGGGACGCGGAATCGGCCTGGGACGCGGAGATCCTGCGAAGGCTGGGCGAGATCGATGCCGGAACGGCCAAGCTCATTGACCGGGAGGAACTGCGCCGTCGCATGCGGGCGCGCATGAGCGGCGCCTGATGCGCCGGGTGCGCATACACGAGGCGGCGGCCGAAGAAGCCTCGGAAGCGGCGGCGTGGTATGAGAAGGAGCGGCCCGGCCTGGGGGCCGATTTCGAGCACGCGGTGGATGCGGCGCTCGATCTTCTCGAGGAAGAGATCGTTCCTCTCGTTTCGGTGCCGGGCGTCGCCGGGACGCGGGGCGTCAAGCGTCTCTTGCTTCGGCGCTTTCCCTATGCGGTGGTGGTGCGCGAAAGCGCCGGCGAGATCGTCGTGATTGCCTTCGCTCATACCTCACGCCGGCCCGGCTATTGGCGCGGCCGGCTGAAGGTCCGCTCATGAACCCCATTGCCCGCTCCTAGTCCCGGTCTCCCATAACCGTCACGACCGCCGTGCGCGAGTGCGGTGCCATGCGGTGCTCGTAGAGGTAAACCCCCTGCCACGTCCCCAGCATCAGCTTGCCCTCGCTCACCGGGATGGCGAGGCTGTTCGAGGTCAAGACCGAGCGCGCGTGGGAGGCCATGTCGTCGGGGCCTTCGGTGTCGTGGAGGTAGGCGGGGTCGGCGTCGGGGGCGAGGCGGCTGAGGAGGGTCTCCAGGTCGCGGCGCACGTCGGGGTCGGCGTTCTTGCAGAGGATGAGCGAGGCGCTGGTGTGCTGCAGGAAAACGTTACATGTGCCCTGGTCGTTCGCATCGGCGTCAACCCGCTCGCTTCGGCGCGCGTTGCTCGCATAAGGAAATCAGCCCTTTTCAAATGGTAACAATGAGGTTACTATAGTGATGGCCGCGGTGCGAGTTCTTGAGTATCTCGACCGAAGCGGCCGCTCGCCGTGGCGGCGCTGGTTCAACGATCTGGACGCGATTGCCGCGGCGAAGGTGGGCACCGCGCTGTACCGCCTCGGGCAGGGCAACTTTTCCGCGGTCGAAGGGGTCGGAGGCGGCGTCTTCGAAGTGAAGATCGACTTCGGGCCGGGTTACCGGATCTATTTCGGCAAGGACGGCGAGACGATCGTGATCCTGCTGGGCGGCAGCACGAAGAAGCGGCAGAGCGCGGCGATCGCGGCGGCGCACAAGGCGTGGACGGACTACAAGCAGCGGAGGAAGGGCGCGGCATAGGAGCGGGCATGGCACTGACACGGCAATTCAAGGAAACCGTCGTGGCGCGCGCGCGGCGCGACGCGAAGTTCCGCGACGCAATGTTCGCCGAGGCGATCGACGCCTACCTGGCTGGAGACACGCGCACCGGCAAGGCGATGCTGCGCGACCTCGTGAACGCGACCGTCGGGTTCGAGGGCCTTTCGGCGGAGACAGGAAAGCCCTCGAAGAGCCTGCACCGCATGCTCGCGGCGCGCGGCAATCCGAGCACCGAGAATTTCTTCGACATCGTCAAGGCGTTGCAGAAGAAGACCCGCACGCGCCTGCGCGTCGCGGTGCAGGCGTCGCCCTGAGGACGAGGCCGCGACGCGCGCTGCGTCGATCCGCGGAGCGGGAACGTGGCTAGCCGCCCGTCACGCTGACGACCGCGCTGCGCGCGTGCGGCGCCGTGCGATGTTCATACAAATAAACCCCCTGCCACGTCCCCAGCATCAGCTTCCCGCCACTGACCGGGATCGTCAGGCTGTTCGAGGTGAGGATCGAGCGCGCGTGAGAGGCCATGTCGTCGGGGCCTTCGGCGTCGTGGATGTAGGCGGGGTCGCCGTCGGGGGCGAGGCGGCTGAGGAGGGTCTCCAGGTCGCGGCGCACGTCGGGGTCGGCGTTCTCGCAGAGGATGAGCGAGGCGCTGGTGTGCTGGAGGAACACGGTGCAGAGGCCTTTGTCGATGCCGCTCTTCGCGACGACGCGGGCGACTTCCGCGGTGATGTCGGTGGTGCCGCGGCCCTTGGTGCGGAATTCGAGGGTTGTCTGATGGATCATCGATAAAACCCGATGGGATGGACGCCCCCTCCCGTTACGGCATCGTTGTGCCAGAGTGGAAGTGTCTTCAACCAGCTCACACGAGGGGGGCGTCCACTATGAAGCTTAAGGCGATCGGTCTGGATCTGG
>JBFLYF010000066.1:0-12168 GCA_040756795.1 Pseudomonadota bacterium | reverse complement strand
GGGCATGGTGTGCATCTCGGTGCTGCGCGCGAGGGGCGTGAAGAACATCATCGCCTGCGACGTCGACGAGGCGAAGCTCGCCGCGGCGCGCGCGCAGGGTGCGAAACTGACTCTCGATACGCGCGCGCCCGACGCGGCGCAGAAGCTGCAGGCGCTCGCCATGGGCAGCCTCGCCGGCGCGATCGACTTCGTGGGGATGCCCGCGACCGCGTTGCTCGGCTCGGGCGCGCTGAGGAAAGGCGGGCGCTACGTGCTGTGCGGCCTGTTCGGCGGCGAGCTCGTGCACCCGCTGCCGCCGATCGCGCAGCGCGCCATCGGCTTCATCGGCTCCTACGTGGGAAACCTGCAGGAGCTGAAGGAGGTGGTCGCGCTCGCGAGGAAGGGCAAGTTGAAGCCCACGCCGGTCGCGACGCGCCCGGCCGACGAGGTGAACGCGGCGCTCGAGGACCTCAAGGCGGGCAAGGTGCTCGGGCGCATCGTGCTCGATTTCGCGGCGCACGCGTGAGCGAGCGCGCTCCCGACCGCACCACGCGGCTGCAGCGCACGCAGCGCATCCGCATCGGGGGCGGGAGCGGCGCGCCGGCGGCGAACTTCGTCTGGCCGGCCCCGCCCTACTACGAGTTCGCCGACGAGCTCGCGCCCGAGGGCGAGCGCTGCCTGCTCAGCTTCGCCGACGGCGAGCGCGCCACCGGCCTGCTGCAGGCCTTCGTGCCCGAGTTCGAGGTGCTCAAGTTCCTGCCCGACCGGTCGCCCGGCGTGCAGACCATCGGCTTTTCCGGGCTGCTCGGGGTGAGCCTGCTCGATCCGGTCGCGATCCGGCGCCTGAGCATCCCGGCGAACGGCGCGCAGCGGCTGTTCGCGCCCTCGGACCGCCAGCCTTTCCGGCTGCAGCTGGCGAGCGGCGACCGGATGGAAGGCGAGACCGTCGGCCACGTGCAGGCGGTGTGCGGCCTGTTCGTGTTCCTGCCCGAGGGCGTGGACCGGGTGATGCGCTGCTTCGTTCCCGCCGCCGCGGTGCGCGAGAGCAGCTTCGGCAGGCCGATCGGCGAGATGCTGGTCGAGGAGAACATCGCCTCGCCCGCGAGCGTCACGCAGGCGCTGGAAAAGCAGAAGCTGCTGCGCAGCCGCAGGCTCGGCGAGTACCTGACCGCCAACCGCATCGTGACGCAGGAGCAGCTCGCCGCGGCGCTCCGGCAGCAGGGCGCGCAGCCGGTGCAGCGCCTGGGCGAGACCCTGGTCGAGCTGGGGTTCCTCACGCAGCAGGAGCTCGAGGAGGCGCTCGCCATCGAGGCGCGCGACCGCTCGATCCCGCTCGGGCGGATCCTCGCCGACATGGGCGCGGTCGACGCCGAGCTGATCCACGGCGTGATGGCGAAGAAGCTCGGCATTCCCTTCGTCGACCTGCGCCAGTTCCAGCCCTCGCCCGAGGCGCTGAAGCGCATCCCGCGCGAGGTGGCGGGCCGCTACCAGGTGCTGCCGCTGGCGGAGGCCGAGAACTCGCTGGTGATCGCGGTCGACAACCCGATGAACATGGAACGCATGGACGAGGTGCGCTTCATCGCCGGCAGCAAGCTGATCCCGGTGATGGCCTCGGCGCAGGACATCCGGGCGGCGATCGACCTCGCCTACGGGCCGGAGAGCGAGGCCGAGATGGAGGCGCGGCGCGCCGAGAACGAGATCGGCGCCGAGCAGCTCACGCTGCGGCTCTCGACCGAGGGCGGGACGGAGGACTCGGGCGAGCAGCAGGCGGCGCAGATCGACAGCACCCTGGTGAAGCTGGTCAACAAGATCATCGTCGACGCCGTCGGCCAGAAGGCCTCCGACATCCATATCGAGGCCAACCCCGGCGCGAGAAACGTGCGCGTGCGCTTCCGCAAGGACGGCGCGCTGGTCACCTACCTCGAGATCCCGGCCAAGTTCCGCACCGCGGTGATCTCGCGCCTCAAGATCATGAGCCAGCTCGACATCACCGAGCGGCGCAAGCCCCAGGACGGCAAGATCAGCTTCAAGCGCTTCGGGCCGCTCGACGTCGAGCTGCGCGTGGCGACCATCCCGACCACCAACAGCCTGGAGGACGTGGTGATCCGCGTGCTGGCGGCGGCGATGCCGAAGCAGCTGCACGAGCTCGGCTTCGACGCCGAGGAGCTCGAGGCGCTCAAGCGCGTCATCTCGCGCCCGCACGGCATGTTCCTGGTGTGCGGGCCGACCGGCTCGGGCAAGACCACGACGCTGCACTCGCTGCTCGGCTTTCTCAACAAGCCGGACACCAAGATCTGGACCGCCGAGGACCCGATCGAGATCACGCAGGCGGGGCTGCGCCAGGTGCAGGTCAATCCCAAGATCGGCTGGACCTTCGCCGCGGCGATGCGCAGCTTCATGCGCGCGGACCCCGACATCGTCATGGTCGGCGAGATGCGCGACGCCGAGACCGCGAAGATCGGCATCGAGGCCTCGCTCACCGGGCACCTGGTGCTCTCGACGCTGCACACCAACAGCGCCGCCGAGAGCGTGGTGCGGCTGCTCGACCTGGGCATGGACCCGTTCAACTTCGCCGACGCCCTGCTCGGCGTGCTGGCGCAGCGCCTGGTGCGCAGGCTCTGCACGCATTGCCGCGTCCGGCTCGAGCCCTCGGTCAAGGACATGCAGGACCTCGCCGCCGAGTACTGCGAGGGCACCGCGCTCGAGCCCGACAAACTGCTCAAGAAATGGCGCGGCCACGGCAAGGTGACCATGTACCACGCGAAGGGCTGCCCGGAATGCGACCGCACCGGCTACCGCGGGCGCTTCGCGGTCTACGAGCTGATGGTCATCGACCCGGCGCTCAAGCGCCTCATCCAGGCGCGCGCGCCGGCGGTCGACATCGCCGCCGCGGCGCTCGATAAGGGCATGCGCACGCTCAAGCAGGACGGCATCGACAAGGTGCTAAAAGGCGAGACCGACCTGCAGCAGGTGCGCGCGGTCTAGTCCTCGACCGGCCACTTGGGATTCCACGCCACCTCCCACAGGTGCCCGTCCGGATCCTGGAAGTAGCCCGCGTAGCCTCCCCAGAACGCCTCGTGCGGCGGCTTGACGATCGCCGCGCCCGCCTTCTCCGCCTGCGCCATGACCGCGTCCACCTCGGCCCTGCTCGAGACGTTGTGCCCGAGCATCACCTCGGTCGCGCTCGGCTTGTCGGCGGCAAGCCCCGTGTCGTGCGCGAGGCTCACGCGCGGCCAGAGCGCGAGCTTGAGGCCCGCCTCGAGCTCGATGAACACCACCGCGCCGTGCTCGTACTGGGTGCCGACGATGCCCTCGGTTCGGAAGCCCAGCCCGTCGCGGTAGAAGCGCAGCGCGCGCTCCAGGTCGTCCACGGCGAGGGTGACGAGCGTGATGCGGGGCTTCATGATGGTTTCAGGGCGCTTTCCCCCTCTCGCCGCGCGCGTATCGAAAGTCGCAGTGGCCCGCTCCCTGCATGATGGTCTGCGTGCGCGTGAGCTTCACGTCCGGACCGTAGCCGTCGGCGAGCGTAAAGTCCGCGCTGCACGTCAGCAGGAACCCCAGCTCGGGCGCACCCAGCGCCTTGTAGAACTCCGCGTAGCGGCATCGGGTGACGTTGATCTCGAAGGCGTCCGGCGTTTGCCTGAGCACCTGGTACTCCAGCGCCTCGCCGGCCGCGAACGCGGCGAACGCCGAGGCCATGTTGCCTCCCAGGTCCTGCGAGCTGCGCGACCGCCACCAGTCTTCGCCGAGCTTGCGATACAGGCCGCCGAGCGCATCGCGCACGATGGCGTTGGCCCGCTCCTCCCCCCGCTCCGCCTGCAGCGCCTTGACGAGCGGGACCAGCACCTGGGCCTGGATCTTCACCTGCTCGATGATCGGAATGCCCATGCCTCGCTCCTGCGTTTGCCGCTTAGCCGCATTATTCCCGATCGGGAATAATCGCCCGCACCGCTGCCCCGTTGGGCAGCACGCTATTCGGCCCCCTTTTCGAAGCTCGGGATGTTCTCGGTGATTCGGCGCCAAGACACGGCCGACGACATCCAAAACTGACGGATCGGGTTGACTATCGTCGGATCGTCGAAGGTACCCGCCTTGACGAAGATGTACTCGGGGTGCCTCGGAGAGGCCGTGTAGATGGGCGAGCCGCATTCGGGACAGAAATGCCGCGTGAGTTCGTTGCCGCTGTCGCCGCGCTTCGTGAAGCCCTTGACATCTCCACCGGTGAGGCAAAACGCGGCGCGATCAAACCGAACGGCGGTGTTAAAGGCGCTTCCGGTGCATCGTCGGCAGTCCTCGCAATGACAGTAGTGCGCAGGGCCAAGAGAGCCGCTGTATTCGTATACGACGTGTCCGCAGAGACATCGACCTCGGATCGTCATGCTTTCTCCCATTCTGGCGTCCCCAAGCTCGCGGCACCCCTCAATGCTGCCCAACGTCCGGCGTCACGCGCACCTGCATGATAAGGATTCCCTTACCGTCGGCACGATAATGCCCGACCCAACCGTTACCTCGGAACGTTTTATTCGAGTAAAGATCACGAAGCTCTTTCGGGTCCTTCAAGTCAACCCAGTCTTTCGTGCTCTGCGGCGCACCAGGCGCAGACAGCGCACACAGCAGCGTCCCAGTGACAATTGCGAAAGTTCTCGACTTCATGGCATTCCCCTCCCGAAGATTGTTTGAAAACGATCAGGACAGAACACTGCGAACAATATGGCGCATCATCCATCATCCCCTCTCCCTCGCCATCCGCATCCGGCGAGCTTGACGTCAGCAGCCACCGGCGCGCGCCGCTCTTGCGCGCGTCGGTTTCGGCCGTGGGGTTAGAGCGCGTTGCTATTCGAGATCCTCGAGCTTCGTGGTGCGCCCAGCCCGAGCGCTCGCCCTGGAGCGCGCGATGCGCTCGAGAAATCGAGGGTCGTTCTCAAGACGAAAATCGAACCAGTCGTCGTCAGACTCGAACCCGATAAGCACGCCGGCCGGCTTTCCGTGCCTGGTGATGACAATCTGGCGAGTCTCAGCTTCGCGCAAATAGCGCGAGAGATCGTCCTTTACCTGGGAAAGCGGCACTTCCTTCACTCGCCTTTTCCGAACTGGGCTAGCCATGACGCTGCCTCCGATTTGAGCACTATTGCATGCACTGTGACGGTACTGCCTTCGACATCGTAGAAGATCCGGAAATCGTCAACTCGCAACCGGAACTGGGGCTTAGACACTTCCCGGAGCCGCTTGATGCGGCTGCGGCTCACCTTTTCCGGCTCATGACGCAAGTGCACCTCCATCGCGTCAGTTACCGCGGCTCGCACCGATGCCTTCAGAGCCTTGAAATCAGCCACGGCCTCGTCCGTAAGCTCGATGGCAAACCGCATTCTGGCTAGATTATAGCCAGACCGGCAGCTTCAGGGAATATGCACTCTAACGTCGCGCTCAGGCGCGCGCTTCAGCGTCGGCTGCGGCAGCGGGTTATGCCGCAGTTTGTAGATGATCTTCCCATCCGGGGAACACCAGCACGGCAGGGTGACATTTGAGGGCCTTGGCAAGCACTTTGGCGCGCTCGACCCCGAGACGAACACGATCGTTCTCGATCGCGGACAGAGTAGCCTGGGAAATTCCCGTGCGCTCCGCGAGTTGGTTCTGGCTCAGTCCCTGCAACTCGCGAACGATGCGCACAGACTCGCCCACCGAAACGGTGGTGCGCTTCTTTGCAGTACGGAACTGGCTCATCTACTGTCTCCGATAGTCATGCGCGGTAATCGATACAACCTGAAATAGCTGTTGGTCAGGCACCGTGCGGTAGATGATTCGCCATTGCAGATTGAGACGGGAGGAGCGGTGACCGTTCCACTCTCCTGACAGGGCTTCGTCGTTGAATCCTTTGATCAACCTCAGCCCGGGCGGCCCGGATAGCATGGCGATGTCTTTCCATTTCTCGTACCGCTTGAGGATCTCTCGCGGCGCCGATGCAAGTTGTTTGTCGACGCGGCGGTGCTCCTCGATGCGCCACATGCCACATTGTGTCTATACCAAAGATGGCATGTCAAGTCCATGCGCCCCTGCGGCATAACGCCGCAGTTCAGCGGCGGCGCGCTGCCGTTTGAAGCGCGGCGCACGTGCATAATGAAATGGCGCACGTGCGACGCGCCCGCGACGCCGTATGACCGTCCGCTGCAACTGCTTGTTATGCGTTGCCACTGAGCTCTCCAAGTAGCCAGCGCGCGAGCTTGCGCGGACCGCGACGATGCTTGTCGTCTAACGCGGCTGACTCTCTGCACGCAGACAAGAATAGCTCGCCGATTGACCCCTCGACCGCCAGGCCGAGCTGCCGCCGGAGCTCCACGCAGCTATTTGCAACCTCGAGGAGTGACTCCGATTCCGCCGGCAGATGCGCGGCCAGGAGACCATGCGGATTGAACTCAGAGTTCGTGAAGATAGGTGATCCGCTTTCCGCAACGCTCGGCAGCAGACGCTGTAGCAACGAACGCAGCTCCGACTCCTTCGATTGGAGGACCCGCTCACCCTTCTGCAGTTGCTCAGCTCGCATGTAGCACGTCGAGTAGTGCGATGAGCTCACCAAGACGCATAACGTCCGCAGTCACCGGCGTGCGCCGCTCTTGCGCACGTCCGGTGCACTGCGTGGTTGGGCCGCATTGTCATTGAGGTCGGCCCGCAGCCTGAGCACCAACCAGCTCCTCGAGAGCTACTTGCCAGACAGCGACGACTTCAAGGCCTCCGATAAGACGGAGAAGTGCGCTTTCCAAAGCTTCTCGCGAGGTATGAGGCCCTGCAATCTGTGTGCCGTCTGGATTGGCCGCTACCGCGCCCACAAAACGCGCCACGCGGGACGCGAGGTCGTTGGGCTCGAGCTTGTGTGCGAGTGCGTTTCGTAGAGCGTTCAACTCCGATAGCGCAGTCCAGTAGTTCGGTGGGACAGAAGAAATTTTCTCCAACGCGCGAAGTAAAGCAACGAGCTGAGGAAACCGGAGACGCGCTGCCTTTAGGTGCTCCGCGTCCTTGCAGTGTGCTTCGACCGCCGCAAAGAGCAGTTCCTCTATGAAGAGATGCCCCCGAAGTACAAGACCGACGACGTCATCGGGTGTACGAAGGATTTCTTGAAGACGCTGGCTACGCGCTTCGCGAGCTTCGAGGGTCGACTTCAGTGCGGACTTGTATTCAGCCATTTCGATGTGTCTTAGCCCGATCTGGATTCTCGTCAGCCCACATCCACCCCGCGTACCACTCTTTGCCTCTGCCCCAAAAACGATGTCCGAAGGGATTCGCCGAGAGAGGGTCGCCTGCGAGCCTCGCATTGACGCCTCTGTTGAAACAACTGACCCCTGACCTGGTCTCTGTTATTGCAGCCTCAAAGGCGCGCCTCGTATGTGGATGAACGTCCCTGGCCTTGGCCCAGAGCAGGGTCAGATCTTGCTTCCTGTCGGGGTCCTGTTCCTCGTCAATACGCTTCTTTAGCTCTGCTGCCTCGGTCTCTATCTTCCGGCCGATGTTCTTGCCGAATCGGTAGGCCGCCCACAGCCCTGCGACTATGAGTCCGATTGTCAGCAGTTCCATAGAAATGCCAGATTCCTCAGTTCATACAATCGGTCGATGTGCTGCACCTTCCCGAAGGCTTGCGTGCGGCCCAACGTGAAGTGGACAGCATAAAAGCCGGAACGCGTTCCGCATGTTTCCGGCAGGTCGTGTCAACGCTCCCTGAAATCAACGCGTTGAGGGTGCTGTATGTATAGCCAGTACCCTGCTCAATGGTATTCGAGGGAGCGTCCATGTCCGAGCATCCTAATTCCAACCCGCCGCGCCTGCTAGACCGGGTACGCGACGCCATTCGGCGGCGGCACTACAGCTACCGCACGGAGCAGACGTACCTGCATTGGATAAAAAGATATATCTGGTTTCACGACAGGAGGCATCCGTCGGAGATGGGGGCCGCGGAGGTCACCGCGTTCCTGACGCACCTCGCCAGGGAGCGCGAGGTCGCCGCCGCCACCCAGAACCAGGCGCTCTCGGCGCTGCTGTTTCTCTACGGCGAGGTGCTCCAGGTCAAGCTGCCGTGGATGGACGGGATCGAGCGCGCCAAGCGCCCGGTGCGCGTGCCGGTCGTGCTGACCGTCGCAGAAGTGCGGGCCCTGCTCGCGCGCCTGGACGGGACGAAATGGCTGATGGCCGGCCTGCTCTACGGCTCCGGCCTGCGCCTGCGCGAGTGCCTGAAGCTGCGGGTCAAGGACGTGGATTTCGAATACCGGCAGATCACCGTTCGGGACGGCAAGGGCGGCAAGGACCGGGTGACGATGCTTCCGGCCGAGCTCGTCCAGCCGTTGCGCTCGCACCTCGCGCGCGTGAAGTCGCTGCACGAGCACGATCTGGCGCAGGGCTACGGAACGGTCGAGCTGCCGTTCGCGCTCGAGCGCAAGTATCCCAATGCGGCAAGCCAATGGGGATGGCAGTACGTGTTCCCGTCGCGCAAGCGCTCGACCGATCCGCGCAGCGGCGAGATTCGGCGCCATCATGTCTTCGACGACGTGCTGCCGCGCGCCATCGGGCAGGCGGCGCGCGCCGCGGGAATCGCGAAGCCCGTCGGCAGCCACACGCTGCGGCATTCCTTCGCAACGCATCTGCTCGCCGCGGGGCACGACATCCGCACGGTGCAGGAGCTGCTCGGGCATGCCGACGTCAGCACGACGATGGTCTACACGCACGTGCTCAACAAGGGCGGCCGCGGGGTCGCGAGCCCGCTCGATCGCCTCGCGCCGGAAGGGGTCGTGAATGCAACCCGTTGAGCGGATTGCCTCGCGCATCTTCGTCGTGCGCGGCCAGCGCGTGATGCTCGATTCGGATTTGGCACGACTCTACGGGGTCGCCGTCAGGCGGCTTAACGAGCAGGTGCAGCGGAACTCGAAGCGGTTTCCGCCAGAGTTTTGCTTTCGGCTTGACAATCAAGAGCTTGCAATCTTGAAGCCGCAATTTGCGACTTCAAGTTGGGGCGGGAAACGCAAGCTGCCGCTCGTGTTCACCGAGCACGGCGCAATCATGGCGGCGACGGTGCTCAATTCGCCGCGCGCGGTGGAGGTCTCCGTTTACGTGGTGCGTGCCTTCGTGCAAATGCGCGAAGCGCTTGCGACGCACAAGGCGATCGCGAAGCGGCTCGACGAGCTGGAGCGCAGGATCGGCACCCACGACCGGACAATCGCGCAAATTCTGGAGGCGATCCGGCAGCTCACGCGGCCGGCCGGAGCGCCGCCGCGCAAGCGCATCGGCTTCGTGTAGCGAAATGCCCTGCGCGCCCGCCGGGTCGCCCGCCGGGGCCGCTTACAATTGCGGCTGATGAGCCTGCCCTTCTCCTGGGAATTCCCCTATTCCTGGCCGCGCAAACCATTGTTCGCGAAGAACGTGGTCTGCACCTCGCAGCCGCTCGCCGCGCAGGCGGGCGTGCAGATGCTCGCCGCGGGCGGCAGCGCGGTGGATGCGGCGCTCGCCACCGCGATCGCGTTGACGCTGCTCGAGCCCGTCTCGAACGGCATAGGGTCGGATGCCTACGCGATCGTCTGGGACGGCAGGAGACTGCACGGCCTCAATGCCTCCGGGCGCTCGCCCGCGGGCTGGTCGCCGGAATTCTTCGGCGCCGCAGGCGCGATCCCGCAGCGCGGCTGGAACTCGGTCACCGTGCCGGGCTGCGTTTCCGCCTGGTCGGAGCTGAGCCGCAAGTTCGGCAAGCTGCCCTTCAGGAAGCTCTTCGAGCCGGCGATCCGCTACGGGCGCGAGGGATTCATGGTCTCGCCCATGGTCGCGCGGCAGTGGGCGGCGCAGGTCGAGGAACTGAAGCAGCAACCGGGCTATGCGGAGGCGTTCCTGCCGGGAGGCAGGCCGCCTTCGCCGGGCGAGGTGTTCAAGCTGCCCGCGCACGCGAGGACGCTGGAGAAAATCGCCGCGACCAGGGGCAAGGCGTTCTACGAGGGCGAGCTCGCCGCGAAGCTCGAGGCGCACGCGAGGAAGCACGGCGCGGCGATGCGCGCCTCCGACCTCGCCGCGCACCGGTCCGACTGGGTGAAGCCGCTCGAGATCGGCTACCGCGGCTACACGCTGCACGAGATCCCGCCCAACGGCCAGGGGATCGTGGCGCTGATGGCGCTCGGCATCCTCGAGCAGTTCGACCTCGCCTCGATCCCGGTGGACTCGGTGGAGAGCGTGCACCTGCAGATCGAGGCGGTGAAGGTGGCGTTCGCCGACGCGCTCGCCTACGTGGCGGATCTGGATCACATGCCGTTCGATCCGAAAGTGCTCCTGAACGGGGAATACCTGAAAGAAAGAGCAAGGCTGATCGATAGAAAGAAAGCCAAGCAATTCTCCGCAGGCAAACCTGTAGAAGGCGGCACGGTGTATCTCACCGCCGCCGACGCCTCTGGCATGATGATCTCGATGATCCAGTCGAACTACATGGGCTTCGGCTCGGGCGTCGTGGTGCCGGGCACGGGGATCTCGCTGCAGAACCGCGGCGCGACCTTTGTCATGGACGAGGGACACCCCAACCGCGTGGGGCCGAGAAAACGCCCCTACCAGACCATCATCCCGGGGTTCCTGACGAAGGGCGGCAAGCCCGTGATGAGCTTCGGCGTCATGGGCGGCAGGATGCAGCCGCAGGGGCACGTGCAGGTGCTCGCGCGCATCGCCGACTACGGCCAGAACCCGCAGGCGGCCTGCGACGGGCCGCGCTTCCGCTGGATCGAGGGGCTGGACGTCAGCGTGGAGGACCGCATGGCGCCGCAGGTGGTCGAGGGCCTGCGCCAGCGCGGGCACCACATCGTGACGGTGGAGGACTACAACCAGTTCGGCAGCTGCCAGGCGATCTGGAAGCTGGACGGCGGCTGGCTCGCGGCGAGCGACCCGCGCCGCGACGGCCAGGCGGCGGGGTTTTAGCGATGCTCAAGATCTGGGGCCGCGCCAACTCGGTGAACGTCAAGAAGGCGCTCTGGTGCCTGGAGGAGCTGGGCCTGGAGTACGAGCGCATCGACGCCGGCATGCAGTACGGCGTGGTCAACACGCCCGAGTACCGCAGGATGAACCCGAACGGCCTGGTGCCGACGCTCGAGGAGGACGGCTTCATCCTCTGGGAGTCGCACACGATCGTGCGCTACCTCGCCTCGAGGTACGGCAAGGGCGTGCTCTGGCCGCTGGAGGAGCGCACGCGCGCCGTCGCCAGCCAGTGGATGGACTGGGCGTTCGGCTTCCTCGCCGCCTTCCGCCCGGTGTTCTGGGGCCTGGTGCGCACGCCGCCGGAGAAGCGCGACGCCAAGGCGATCGAGGACGGGCGCGTCAAGTCCGCCGAGCTGCTCGGCATGCTCGATGCGGCGCTCGCCGGGAAGCACTACGTCGCGGGCGGCTTCTCGATGGGCGACATCCCGATCGGCTGCCACGTGCAGCTCTGGATGCGCCTGCCGATCGAGCGGCCCAGGCACCCGCACCTCGAGGCCTGGTTCGAGCGCCTGTGCGCGCGCCCGGCCTACAAGAAGGTGGTCGACATCCCGCTCAGCTAGGCCTCTGGCCGGAATCGGCCAGCTTCTTCACGCGCTCGTAGAATCGTCGCAGGTCCCCGCCCTCCTTCGCGAGCAGCTTCTCGAACGCGGGCACGAGCTCGGTATAGGTCGCGTGCGCGGCGAGGAACGCATTGTTCGGGACCGTGTCTCGAAACCCGGGAATGCTTTTCAGTTTTTCTGCTAACCGAACCATTTCGCGCGTCTTTCTCTCGCGCATTGCCTCCGGCGCAAGGCGTGTGCCGTACAGCGCCTCGAGCCGCGCGCGGGACCGCTCGATCTCGGCGAGGGCGACGCGGCTCCTTTCCCGGGATTCGAGATAAGCCCGCAGCTGCGCGTCGCGCCCGGTCGCGGCGAGCCAGCGGCGCACGCCCTCGCGCTCGACCGCGACGGCGAAGGACTCGTTGAAGGTCGAGTCGTCCCGGGCGTAGGCGACCTGGTGCGCGAGCTCGTGGAACACGAGCCGCGCGAGGTCCGCCTCGGCGTAGCCGATGAAGGTCGAGAGCAGCGGGTCATCGAACCGTCCGAGCGTGGAGTAGGCCGCCACGCCGTAGACGTGGACGTCGTGGCCCTCGGCGCGCAGCCGCGCGGCGTGGCGCTCGGCGTCCTCGCGGGCGAAGAAGCCGCGGTAGGCGACGCAGCCCGCGACCGGGAA
>JBFLYF010000065.1:0-12221 GCA_040756795.1 Pseudomonadota bacterium | reverse complement strand
TCATCACGTGCCCCTTGAAGCCGGCGCCGTCCTTCAGGAGCTTCAGGATCTGGAGCAGCTCCCTGCCCGCGTCCTCGTAGCGCCGCGCGTACGCGAGGGCCTCGAAATTCTCGAGCGAGACGTTCTCCACCGTGATCCTGTAGTGCGCCGAGTCGTACATCTGCGCGCTCATCGGCCCGCTCCCCCGAGGACAGTTTGCAGGCGTCGACACACATGGCCGACGTCGTCTGGGGCGAGAGAAAGGTGGAACGGCAGCGCGAGCAGCCGGTCGCCAAGCGCCTCTACGGTGTCGAGCGTGCCTGCGCGCGTCGCGCCGGAGAATGCGGGATGGCGATGGATCGCGGGGCAATACCAGCACCTCGTTTCGATTCCCTGCTCGAGCAGTTTGTCGCCTGCATCGGCGGCATGCGCTCCCGCCGGCAGAAGCACTGGCATGATCGAGTACACGCCGTCGGCCGGGCGCTGCTGAAGAATCGCGTAGGGGCAATGCTCGGCGAGCGCCGCAATGTACAGCCTGTGGAGCTCCTTCCTCCGCTTCGCACCGTCGTCCCAGCGCCCGAGCATCGCCAACACCACCGCCGCGTGGTACTCGCTCAGCTTCGCATTCGTCCCCGGCCGCTCGACCAGGCCGCCGGCGCCGATGCCGAAATTCGACATTTGCCGCACGCGCGCGACCAGTTCGGCATCCGGCGACACCACGAAGCCTCCCTCGGCGCCGCTCAAGACCTTGGTGGCATGCAAGCTGAACACGAGCGCCGGGCGCTCGCCCGCCCGTTGGTTGCCGTACGCGCCGGCGGCATCGAGCACCACAGGGATGCCCGTCGACCCGGAGAAGGAATCCCAAGCGGCAGGGTCCTGGGGGCAGCCGTAGGTCGACACGGGCATCACGGCGTCCACGCGCGACTTTGCGCATGCGTGCTTCGCGATCTCGGGAGTCAGCAGCCAGCTTCCCGGATCGACGTCCGCTACTACCGGCTCGTAGCCCGCGCGCACCACGGCGGCCGCGGTCGCCGCGAACGTCAACCCGGGAATCAGGACGCGGGCGCCCGGCTTGAGATCGAGCGCCTGCAGGGCCAGCTCCAGGCCGACGGTGCAATTGCTCACCGTGCAAACGGAAAGCGGAGCCCGGCAGTCGCGCTGAAACGTTTCGCGCAGCCGGCCCTCCAGCTCGAGCACGAGCGGGCCGAAATTCGAGTACCACCGGGCCGCGTCGATGCGCTTTAGAAACGGCTGCAGCTCCTTGGCAGTCGGCAGCTCGGGAACAAGCAGCGGGATCTTGCGCATGGCTGGGGAGCGTTATAGCACGCGGGCCTTCTCGTACAATTCCGGCAAACTTGCGGAGGAACTGAAATGCTCCAGATCCAGCCCGAGGCGGTCGGCATGGTGGCCGCCTTCCTGTCCACGGTGTCCCTCCTTCCGCAACTCTGGCGCAGCTGGACCACGCGCTCGGTGCGCGACTTGAGCCTCGGCTGGATCATCATCGCCGGCGTTGGCGCCTGCCTCTGGATCGTCTACGGCCTCATGATCGGCGGCTTGTCCATCGTGGTGGCCAACAGCCTGGTCGGGCTGATGCTGGTCGCGCTGGTGGCGATGAAGCTGGCGTTCGAAGCAAACGCGGCCGCGGCGAAGCACCAGTGAAGGCCCGGATCCTGCTCGCAGCTGCGCTTCTCGCCGTGGCGCCGGCTGCCGCCGCTGCCGACAAGGACGGTTTGTTTGCAATTCATGGCGGCAGGAGCTGCTGGGACTACCTGGTTTGGAAAGACTCCGACAACGGAGTCGCGCTCGCGCAGGTGGATGCCTGGGTCGCCGGCTATGTCACGGCATACAACAAGCAGACTCCCGATACCGCGGATATCCTCGGCAACACCAGCCTGCGAAGCGCGGTGCAGTGGGTCGAGAAATGGTGCAGGGCGAATCCCAAGTCGAACCTGAGCATGGCGATGAACGCGCTGACCGCGACGTTTCACGCGCAAAGGCACAAGACCGCAAAGGAGGTCCTTAAGCGACCATGAGCGCGACGCAAGCCAACCGTTATGCTTCCAACTGTTGCGCAAACAGATGACTGAATCCTCTCTTCGCGGATTGGTGCGCATCGACACCCCGTTGTCTCAGGCAATGCAAGAGGGCGTTTTGGCAATCATCTCGTCTCATATCCGTAGCGGAACTGTGGTGCTCTTGAAACACGCCATTCCAGAACCTCAGGTACTGGCATTACGCGACGAAATCGTG
The DNA here is from genome assembly GCA_040756795.1 of Pseudomonadota bacterium. Taxonomy (GTDB): domain Bacteria; phylum Pseudomonadota; class Gammaproteobacteria; order Burkholderiales; family SG8-39; genus RBG-16-66-20. The sequence goes on along the minus strand of JBFLYF010000065.1, from coordinate 9,992 downwards.
GCGTGGCGAAAGCAATGTGAGGTGGTCAGTTTTTCGGTCGACACCAATGTACCGGGCCTGAATTTTCACAGGATAGATGCAGGCTCGCGGAAGTCTGCGATCCCGCATGTCTTTCATCAACACGGATTCGGCGACCTGTCTTTGTTGTCCGAGCAATTGGCGACGAGGTTATTGGCTATCGCGGGCCCGATGCTTACTTTGCAGAACGCCGTAGCGAGAACCGGGTACACGTTCGGTACGCCCGAGATACGCATTAAGGCTCTGCAATATCCCAGTGGGGGGGGATTTCTAGAAAATCACAAACATCCGATCGAACCGCAAAGAGTAGGGCTGATTTTGGCTCTCTCAAAGGCCGGTCAGGACTTTCGCCGAGGTGGAACCACATTCTTTGCCCCCTCAGGTCTCGTTGACACTGGTCCTTATCACGACGCAGGTGACCTAATTCTATTTCGTTACGATCTCGAGCATGCCGTTACGCCGGTCGATGCTGATGCGAGCCTTGACTGGAATAGTCACAAGGGCAGATGGACGCTTGTTCTCGAGCTTATCAGCACAAGCAAAAGATCTAAGGTCGCGTGACACCGTTGCTCGCGGCGCCAACCCTTAGTGGCGAACTAGCAGTCTGCCCACACTGCGGCTCGAACCAGTGGCAGAAGTTGCCGACCCATTGGTTGTGCGAGAGCGGACACGCAATACCTACAATCAATGAGTTCCCCGATTTTTCACAGGCCAAGCCGCTTTCAACACAAGACAGAAGACTGCGCGACGCTCTCTACGATGGACTCCTCGGGCGGTATTACGGCTTTGTAATGCCGCTGTTGTCGATCCCAGTTCGTCCCTTCGTACAGTCGGTTCCTCATTGGATATTCTTCCTTGCTGCTTGGGTCGTGCTGCTCGGTATCGTTTTCGGCGCCGCAGCTGCGTTCATAGACGATCATTTTGTCTTGCTTGCCGCGCTTTCAGCTTTGTTCATGCTGTACTGCGGGCTGCTATACCGCCATCCGTACTTCTTCTGGCTCTTGCTTTTCGCGATTCCCGCAAAAGTCGCGGTGGTAGCGCGTCCGTACCTACCACCTCAACAGTTTAACGATGTGCACCGCCGCCTTGTCAGCACCCTTAGAGAGGCCCGATGCCGGACGGTTCTCGATGTGTCCACTGGCAGCTGCAATTCTCTTCTGCGCCATGGCTGGACTAAACTGCAAGCACAGTTTCATGGCGTGGATCTGTCCGCAACAATGCTGATTCGAGGAGCAAGAAACGCTGCAGCGGTCGGAGTCCCGATCCGACTGTACATCGCTGATGCGCAGGCACTTCCGTTTCCGGACAACTGCATGGACCTAGTGCTCAACTATGGCGCCCTAAACGGGTATCAGGACCAGAAGCTGGCGCTTTCGGAGATGGCCCGCGTGCTGAAACCTCGCGGCGTGCTCGTGTGCCTGGATGAGCAGTTGTATGACGGCGCCGGAAGGTTCGAATCGTTGTATTTTCGGCGTGTACTCGCGGCTCACGACACCATTGACCGGTTTCCCCGCGAAGCGATGCCAACATCGTTGGAATTGATAGAACTGCATCAAATCTACCAGTTTTACTATCTCGCCATCATGCGAAAACGCGAGTTGTCAGGTGTGTTTCCGGTTGAACGCCTGCTTCATACGGATCAGCGAACCCGCTGACCTGACAATCTCACTAAACGCGCGATGCAAAGGGCCAACTGCGGCACCGCAGCCACAGAGCCACGAAACGAGTCCCAGAGCGACATCCAGCCGAAGCGCTAAACGCAGGTAAGGAATTCCGCGCAGGATGAGCTCCTGTATCGTGTAAGGTCTATGAATATTCTCGGACTGCACTTCGGGCACGATGGAGCGGTGTGCGTACTGCGCGACGGTCTCATCGCGTCCTATGTGCTGCGGGAGCGGCATTGCCGCCTCAAGCACGCGATTGGCGTTACTCGGGCGGACATCGACCTTGCATTGCGCGAGGCCGGTATCGAGATCGGCGACATCGAGTACTGCGCAGTCACCTCGACGCAGAACATCGAGCTCCTGGTCGGCTTGGTGAACGGTCTGGAGATCCGCACCGTCGCGCACCCGAAATGCGCCGCATTTCCGTCCCCGTTCGTCGAGCTGCTGGCGCAGCGCGGCCTGTCGCCGGCGAATGTGCAGACGTCGAGCCTGCAGCAGATTCTGGCGAGCGGCGCGCCAGAGCTTCAATACGCGGCGTACTCGGCTGTCTGCGTTGAGCGGGAGAAAGTAGCGCGCGGCGAGATCGCGAGTGTCGGCTGGATCGATAACTACGTGATGCTCGATCAGTGGCAGCAGGGCGCCACGCTCGAGGAAATGTCGCGGCGAAACGTTGCTGCTCTGCTTGACAGCGCCGCCCTCAAATATGGCTTCCATTTGCCCGCTACGGTGGTTCTTGATGGTCGCGAGTTGCCGGCATTCTTCGTCCAGCATCACATGGCCCACGCGGCGTCGGTCTACTATCGCGCCGGCTACCGGGAGGCCGCCGTTCTGACGCACGACGGCTTCGGCAACGGCGTTGGCTATCAAAGCGGCCTCATCTTCTACGGACGCGGTCACGAGCTTTTTCCGCTCGCGCCGCACCATCTCGCGATCGGCGCTCTTTACGATCACACCTCGCTCGCCTTGAAGCTGCATGCGGCAGGGGTCGCCGGCATGCAGGGAAAGCTGATGGGGCTCGCCCCTTACGGCAAGCCGGTGTTCTTCCACCATGCGCTGGTCGGGAACTGGTACGAAATGCAACGGCGGTTCAAGCAAGACCAAGTAGGAACCTGGCTGCGCTTCTGCCGGCAGATGGCCGAGAACATGGGTTACGACATGTCCGCTCTCGGCGTGAAAGCGCGCATGACCGAGCCGGCCAACGCGGACATCGCTGCGAGCACCCAGAAGCTTTTCGAAGAGTGCTACCTCTATGCGGTGTCGATGGCGAAGGTCATGCTGCTGAACAGCCGCATCGCCACGGACAATCTTTGCCTCTCGGGGGGAACCGCCCTCAACTGCCCTTCCAACAGCCGCCTTTACCGCGAGTCTCCCTTCCGCAGCATTTTCGTCGAGCCGAGCTGCTCCGACGACGGCCTCGCCATCGGCTGCGCCCTTTACGTCCATCACCAGCTTGCGGCGGCGCCGCTCCCCGCGAAAGGGAATGGCGAGCTCGCCTCGCCGTATCTCGGCGTACCCGTTCAGAAGCGCGAGATCGTGGAGGCACTGCGGCGGTACGAGGGCCGCGTCACAGCACGCAGCGCCGCCAATCCGGCGCGGCAGGCTGCGCAGGATCTCAAAGCCGACCGGGTGGTGGGCTGGTTTGAGGGGCGGAGCGAAGTCGGCCCCCGTGCGCTGGGCCACCGCTCAATCCTCGCCAATCCGACGATCAAGGAGAACTGGCAGCGTGTGAACGCCATCAAGCAGCGCGAGGTCTGGCGTCCATTCGCTCCGGCGGTGCTCGAGGACGCCGCCGCCGAGTGGTTCTCGGGCATGCCGGCCGCCTCTCCCTACATGCTGTTCACCGCCCAGGTCAGGTCAGACCGGCTGCCGGCGATCACCCATGTGGACGGGTCGGCGCGGATCCAGACGGTGGGCAGTCAGTGCGGCGCGTTCTACGATGTGCTGCGCGAATTCCGCGAGCTAACCGGTGTCCCGGTGGTTCTCAACACCTCGTTCAACGGCCCCGGCGAGCCGATCGTCGAAAAGCCGGCGGAGGCGCTCGACTTTCTGCTGACGTCGAAGCTTGACGCGCTGTACATGGGGGATTTCCGAATTACACGAGCAGCAAAGTAGAGCCGCCGAGGATGCTGCATCAGGAACACAGGCGCGGGGATCGACGAAGAAACCTCGAAGTTCCCTCGGTATCCGTTCCCGATGTAGTTGGCCCTGCTAGCGCTTGAGCACCAGGCCCTGTCCTGTCGGCAGCGGAAACACGCGGTAGCTCCTCGCCTCGAACCACGCGTCTTCCGCGATCTTCTGCGGACGATACTTACCCGACCACTCATAGTCGTCGAGCACGACGAGGCCGCCTGTAACAACTCGGTCGAAAAGGCGCTCCAGCGCCGCGACCTCGGCCTCGACCTGGTTCAAGTCGAGGTGCAGATAGCAGATCCGCCGCGGCGCTCTGCGCAGCGAGGCGGGAACCATTCCCTTCACCAGCTTGACCTTGGGGTACCCCTCGAAGCGCTTGCGCACCTCGGCAAGGAAATCGCCTTGCTTGTCGGCCGGAGCGCCGTCGACCTGGCTGAACTCGAACGCATCGTAGCCCCAGAAGGTCTTGGTGAAACGCGCGCCACCGAGATAATCGACGACCGTCTTGATCCCAGTGCCGTACAGGACCCCGCATTCGACGAAATCGCCTGGCAACTGGGTGCAGTGATAGCCAGCGCAGGCCAGCACGTAGCGCCGCCACACCATCGCGCGGTCCGCTTCGCTGCGCAGGTTGCTCTCCCACGCCTGGCGAAAGAGGCCGTCCTCGAGCGCCGAGTTGTTCTTGCCCCAGGTAACGAGATTGTCGCCGACGTGGTAGCCCGGCGACACCAGCTTCATCGCCTCGGCGATCAGCGCGTGGAAGCGCGCCGGATCCCGGATTCCCCAGCTGGTGGTTACCGAGAAATTGAGCAGCTTGTCGGGCGAAACCGGATTGAGCTTGGGCAGTTTCATGATCGAGCGTGACATCCCGGGACTCTATCGTGCGACCGCCGCCGGGTCGACGAGAAAGCAGTAGCCGAGTCGCCAGAGGTCCCTGAACATTCCCCGGCAGAATGAGGTCGCGACCTCGGGGGATTCGGCGCGGAGGCCCGCCTCCCGGAAGCACGCGAGCACCGTGCGCCGGCCGTCGATGAGCCTGGCGATCGCGGCGTGGGCGCCGCGCAAGGGGATCTTCGGAAGCGGCGGGCGCTCGAGGGCGACCGAATCCGTGCCCTGGACCAGCTTGCAGCGCAGGATCGGCACCCTGTGCATGAAGCGGTCGTCATCGAAGCCGATCCGGTACGTGCGGGGATCCCGGTCGCGCCGGCACGCATAGAAGCAGTGCCGCGCGATCCTGCCGTGGAAGAGCTCCATCACCTGCCACAACTCGTGATCGGGCAGCTTCTCGAGGCGCCTGAACAGCGCGCTGTCGCGCGGCATCTGCCACTCGGGATAGTAGTAGAAGTTGTCCATCCACCCCTGGAACGCAAGGCCCGCTGCGTCCACGAGCTCGAGGCAGGCAGCAACGGTAAAGGGACGGTCCTGGGGGTGCAGGAAGGTATCGACGATACCCGCGTCATAACCCAGATCCTCGGCGGTTGCCCTGTACACGCTCACGGGGTGATCGACCTTGAAGCTGGCAAGGGCCTGCTTCACGAACGCGACGTCATCCGGGGATTGTCCGACGCCGAGGGCGCGGAAGATCTCCTGCGCCATGTAGGCCCCTGCGCGCCCGTACTTGCCGTAGAGCATCAGGAACACCACGCCGTCGGGACGCAGCAGGCCCGCGAGGCTCTTCAGCCCGGCCGCAGGGTCGGGGAGATGGTGCAGCACACCGCTGGAGTCGATCAGGTCGAAGGTCCGGTCGAGCTCCTGCGCATCCTCGATCCGGCAGCGGCGCAAGGTGAGATTGTCGAGCCGGTGCCTGGCTTTGAGGTGACGCTCGTGCGCGAGGCTCGCTTCACTGAGATCGATGCCCACGACCGTCGCCTTGGGATGGCGAAACGCGATGCGAGCGGCCGCGTTCGCGCCGCAGCCCGCGACCAGGATGTGCAGGTCCTCGCGCAGCGGGCGGTCCGGCCAGTAGGCGCGCCCCAGCACGTCCGGATCGCCGCCGTCGAGGCGCAGCGGCACGCCCGGAGCGGCAAGGTCGGCAATCGGCTCGGGGTAGATCCAGCGCTCGTATTGCGCCCGGACGGGATCATTCACAACTGTTTTTATCCTCTATTTTCGCCAGAACGCGCCCACGCCCGAGATCAAAGACAGGTTGGCGGCGATATTGTGTTCTCTCAGGAAGTCTTCCACAGCCCGATTGCAGCTCTCGACGGCGTTGTAGTCGTCGAGCTTTGGCCGAGCGCGCGTTCGAGCGCCGAGACGGTCTTGCGAATCTGCGCCAGGCCGAGCCTGCGCTGGGCGGCGAGAATGGCGATCGCGTCCTCCTCGTCCTTGCCGCGCCCGGCGAGCACCTTCATCACGACGATGTCCTCGGGGCTCGCGACTTGGACCGGCACGCCCTCGACGATCCTGCGCCTGCGCCGCCTGAGGAAAAGCTCCTCGAGGCCCGGGCCCGACAGCACGACATCGACCGGCATGCCGGACCGGACGCCCGCGCGAGCGCCGCGAGCGCTTCAGCGAGGGCGGAACGCATGCGCGGCGCGGTCGATGCGTCGCTTCAGCGCCACGTGATGCGCGAGATCCTCGGCGCGGTCCCGCGCCGTCGGCCAGCCGGGCCTGGCCCTGCGCGCGTACTCGCGCAGCATCTTCCCCGCCGCGAGGCCCGCGGTCCCGCGCGACGCGCGGTGCCGGCGGGCGTGGTACTCCCGCTTGAGCGCGGCGGCCCGCTCCCGGTCGCGCGCGAGAAACGCGCGTATCGCCTTGCGGTCCATGACCGATTTTACTCCGTGCAGGAAGAGTTTCGGGATGGGAAGGCGTGGATCCAGGTTGCCGTAGCCGCTATATCACCTCTAGGCCATAATCGCCGACGTGGAGCGGCTTGGAGGCGGACATGAGTAGCAGAGCGGTCGTAGGCGTCACCGACTGGAAGCGCACCAAGGGCGATCTGCGCCGGCTGGCGCGCGCGCTGGATTCCGGGAAACGCCTCGGCGAGGCGGATTACGAGCTGAATTTCGCCGTGGCCGGCGACCTGGTCGCGGAAATCACGCGCGAGCGGCTGCGGCTGCTCGCGACGCTGCGCGCGGCGGGGCCGCTCACGGTGTACGCGCTCGCCAAGCAGCTCGGGCGCAACTACAGCAACGTGCACGCCGACGTGAAGCGCCTGCTCGCGCTCGGGCTCGTCGAGCGCGATGCCGCGAAGCGCGTGCTGGTGCCGTGGAAGGAGATCCGGATCCGGCTGCCGCTCGCCAGGGCCGCGTAGGCCGGCAACACGCCCCGGAAGAAAAAACCCCGGCGCTCTCGCGAGCCCGGGGTTTCGGTGTATGGCCTGGCGGTGACCTACTTTCGCGTGCGACTGCACACTAGCATCGGCGCAAACCCGTTTCACGGTCCTGTTCGGGATGGGAAGGCGTGGGTCCGGGCTGCTATGGCCGCCAGATAGAAGAGAGGAAGAAGCAAGGCTGGATAAGAGATCACGCCAAGCGCGAAGACCGGCGCAAATTCGATGCGCACGGTTATAGGGTCAAGCCGCACGGGCAATTAGTACGGGTTAGCTGAAGGCCTCGCGGCCCTTGCACACCCCGCCTATCAACGTCCTGGTCTCGGACGACCCTTCAGGGAGGTCGAGCCTCCGGGAAGTCTCATCTTGGGGCAGGTTTCCCGCTTAGATGCTTTCAGCGGTTATCCCTTCCGCATATAGCTACCCGGCAATGCCACTGGCGTGACAACCGGTACACCAGGGATGCGTCCACTCCGGTCCTCTCGTACTAGGAGCAGCCCCCCTCAAACTTCCAACGCCCACGGTAGATAGGGACCAAACTGTCTCACGACGTTTTAAACCCAGCTCACGTACCACTTTAAATGGCGAACAGCCATACCCTTGGGACCGGCTACAGCCCCAGGATGTGATGAGCCGACATCGAGGTGCCAAACTCCCCCGTCGATATGAACTCTTGGGAGGAATCAGCCTGTTATCCCCGGCGTACCTTTTATCCGTTGAGCGATGGCCCTTCCATACAGAACCACCGGATCACTTAGACCTGCTTTCGCACCTGCTCGACTTGTCAGTCTCGCAGTCAAGCGCGCTTTTGCCTATGCACAATGAAGCACGATTTCCGACCGTGCCTAGCGCACCTTCGTACTCCTCCGTTACTCTTTGGGAGGAGACCGCCCCAGTCAAACTGCCTGCCATGCACGATCCCCGGCCCGGATCACGGGCCCAGGTTAGAACCGCAAAACAATCAGGCTGGTATTTCAACGTCGGCTCCACGATGGCTAGCGCCACCGCTTCAAAGCCTCCCAGCTATCCTACACAGACCGGTTCACAGTCCAATGCAAAGCTACAGTAAAGGTGCACGGGGTCTTTCCGTCTAGCCGCGGGTAGATTGCATCATCACAACCACTTCAACTTCGCTGAGTATCTGGAGGAGACAGTGTGGCCAGCGTTACGCCATTCGTGCAGGTCGGAACTTACCCGACAAGGAATTTCGCTACCTTAGGACCGTTATAGTTACGGCCGCCGTTTACCGGGGCTTCGATCAGGAGCTTGCACCCCATCACTTAACCTTCCGGCACCGGGCAGGCGTCACACCCTATACGTCCACTTTCGTGTTTGCAGAGTGCTGTGTTTTTAATAAACAGTCGCAGCCACCTATTTTCTGCGACCCCATTGGGCTCCGGCTGTACGCCTTCACCTACTAGGGGCACACCTTCTCCCGAAGTTACGGTGTCAATTTGCCGAGTTCCTTCTCCAGATTTCTCTCAAGCGCCTGAGAATACTCATCTCGCCCACCAGTGTCGGTTTGCGGTACGGTCCCGCCGTGACTGAAGCTTAGTGGCTTTTCCCGGAAGCAGAGTCTCTGCGGCTTCCCGCCCCGAAGGGCAGTCGTCGTCGCGTCTCGGCTAAGCCACGCGGATTTGCCAACGCGGCACGCCTACTCGCTTAAGCCGGGACAACCAACACCCGGCCCGCATAACTTTCTCCGTCCCCACATCGCATCACGGCGAGGTACAGGAATATTGACCTGTTTTCCATCAGCTACGCCTTTCGGCCTCGCCTTAGGGGCCGACTCACCCTGCGCCGATGAACGTGGCGCAGGAAACCTTGGGCTTGCGGCGACAGGGCTTTTCACCCTGTTTAACGCTACTCATGTCAGCATTCGCACTTCCGATGTCTCCAGGAAACCTCACGATTTCCCTTCGCAGACGTACGGAACGCTCCCCTACTACTCGCGCTTGCGCGCGAATCCGCAGCTTCGGCAGATGGCTTGAGCCCCGTTACATCTTCCGCGCGGAAAGACTCGATCAGTGAGCTATTACGCTTTCTTTAAAGGATGGCTGCTTCTAAGCCAACCTCCTGACTGTTTGTGCCTTTCCACTTCGTTTCCCACTTAGCCATCGCTTGGGGGCCTTAGCTGGCGGTCTGGGTTGTTTCCCTCTCGTGTCCGGACGTTAGCACCCGGTGCACTGTCTCCCGTGAAAGCACTCGTCGGTATTCGGAGTTTGCCATGGGTTGGTAGGGCGCCATGCCCCCCTAGCCATAACAGTGCTCTACCCCCGACGGTGTATCACGAGGCACTACCTCAATAGTTTTCGGGGAGAACCAGCTATCTCCAGATTTGTTTGGCCTTTCACCCCTACCCACAGCTCATCGACGCACTTTTGCAACAGTGGTTCGTTCGGCCCTCCAGCTGGTGTTACCCAACCTTCAGCCTGGCCATGGGTAGATCATCTGGTTTCGGGTCTACGTCCTGCAACTGAAGCGCCCTGTTCGGACTCGCTTTCGCTGCGCTTTCCCTAGACGGTTAAGCTTGCTACAGAACGTAAGTCGCTGACCCATTATACAAAAGGTACGCGGTCACCCTTGCGGGCTCCCACTGTTTGTATGCACGCGGTTTCAGGATCTGTTTCACTCCCCTCCCGGGGTTCTTTTCGCCTTTCCCTCACGGTACTGGTTCACTATCGGTCGATTACGAGTATTTAGCCTTGGAGGATGGTCCCCCCATCTTCGGACAGGATTCCACGTGTCCCGCCCTACTTGTCCCGCGCCTAGTTCCACCACCGATCTTTCGCATACGGGCCTGTCACCCTCTATGGTCCGGCTTTCCTGTCCGGTTCTGCTAGATCGACGGCTAAAACGCGGAGGCTGGTCCGATTTCGCTCGCCACTACTCTCGGAATCTCGGTTGAT